>JBBQCQ010000269.1:0-5880 GCA_038318835.1 Gemmatales bacterium
TCGGCCCGCCGCAGGAGTTCTTCGCCGATGCCCAACCGCTGGTGCGATGGCCGCACGAGCACGCAGCAAACGATACCGCGGGTAAGGTCGAGCCGATTCTGCTCCTCGGTCGGTGCGAACGCGGACAGGGCGAAGCCGACGATCTTCTTTTCGCCATTGTCCGCGACGTCCTCGGCCACGATCAGGGCGGGGGCTTCAAAGTACGGTTTACTGAACATCCAACGCTCGAAGAGCGACGGGTTGCGGATCGGGATCGCGCCGCGATTCGTCGCCGCCTCGTTCCACACGTCGGCCAGGCCGGGCGGGTCGGTGTTGCGGTAGGCACGGTAAACGATCACGGGGCGGCCTCGGTCGTGCAGGGGTAACGATACTATATCTGAAACTGCCGGCCGATTTTCAACACACGGGACTTCCCATGCTGCGTCTTCTCGTCGCCTCGCTCTTGCTTTCCGGTTCGGTCGCGGCGGCCGACTGGCCGCAGATTCTCGGCCCGACCCGCGACGGCCATTCCCCCGAGACGAAGCTGAACTGGGACTGGACCGCGAAGCCGCCGGCCGTCGCCTGGACAAAAGACATCGGGCACGGGTGGGCCGGGGTCGTGGTCGCCGGCGGCACGGCATTCCTGTTTCACCGCGTCGAGAACGAAGAAGTCTTGCAAGCCCTGGATGCGGCGACGGGGAAGCCGAAATGGAAGTTCGCGTACCCGGCGAAGTACCAGGACGACTTCGGCTTCGACGATGGTCCGCGGGCCACGCCCACAGTGGCCGAAGGCGTGGCGTACCTACTGGGAGCGAACGGCGACCTGCACGCGGTGGACACGACGAAGGGCGAGAAGAAGTGGCACCGCAACGTCTTGAAAGACTATGCGGCCGGGAAGGGGTATTTCGGCGTGGCCGCTTCGCCGGTAGTGGCCGACGACAAGGTCATCGTGAACGTCGGCGGGAAGGGGGCCAGCCTCGTGGCCTTCGACACGGCGAGCGGCAAAGAACTGTGGAAAGTCGCCGACGACGAGGCGGGCTATTCGTCGCCGCGGGTGGCCGAGTTCGGCGGTAAAAATGTCGTCGTGGCCTTCACCCGCCGCGGCCTGCTCGGCGTGCAGTTGGCGGACGGCAAGAAGCTCTTCGAGATGAAGTGGCGGTCGCGACTGGATGCTTCCGTGAACGCGGCCGTGCCGTTGATTTTGGACGGACACATTTTCCTCACCGCGGCCTACGGCACCGGGGCGATCTTGTTGAAGTGCGACGGGGCGAGCATCGAGGAGGTGTGGGCGAACGACAAGTCGCTCTCCTGCCAGTATTCGACGCCGGTGCGGGTCGGCGACTACCTTTATGGCACCGACGGTCGGGCCGACTTCAACACCGGCCGGCTGCGGTGCGTGTCGTGGAAGACTGGCGAGGTGGTGTGGTCGCAGGAACGCTTCGGTTGTGCGAGCGTGCTGGCTGTGGACGGCAAACTGCTGGCAGTCACCGAGGGCGGGGAAGTGGTGGCATTCGAGGCCAACCGCCAGAAGTTCGTCGAACTCGGCCGCAAGGCCGTCCTCGACGGCAAGGTGCGGGCCGTGCCGGCACTCGCCGACGGGCGGCTGTACATGCGGGACGAGACGAAACTGGTGTGCGTGACCCTGAAATGAAGAACCCACCCGTCGAGGCGACGGGTGGGCTTGTGGGTTTGTGTGAAGGGGTTACTTCTTCTCGACGGGCTTCGCGTCGGGGGTTGGCTCGAAGGCGTCGGTCCCGGACGGGCGGATCATCTCGAAGTACTTCTTCACTGTCTGCCGGTGGCCGAGCGGGATCGGCTCGCTTTCGAGGACGGCCTGCGACTCCTTCTTCCCCTTCTGGAACTTCTCCTGGTACGCCCGGCGGGCTTGTTCGCGGGCTTCCGGCGTTGTGGTCGTCTCGGTGTCCGAGTCGCCCTCGTCGCCGGGAGTGCCGGTCACTTGCACTTCGTTCCGCTTGCTCCCGAGCTTGGTGCGTTCGCCCTCGGTGTTGCCGCTCACTCCGCGGCCCCAATTGCTCGACGGGCTATTCGACTTCTCGGTCTTCTTCACCTTCAGCCCGCCGCTGTTCTGGCAATCGCACTTGCCTTCCTTGAAGTTCTCGTCGAGGGCGTCGAGCAGGTTCGCAGTCTTCTTCTTGCGGATGGCGCTGTTGACGTTCTTCGCGAGGTTCTTGCCGGCCTGGCCGACCTTGCCGCTGCCGCCGCCCTTGATCGCGTCGGCGAGTTCGCCGATGGCGTCGCTCAGCGATCCCTGACCGGCATCGCCGGACTTCTTCTGTTGCTCGCGGAGTTTCTGTTCCAGGTCTTTCGCTTCCTTTGGCGTCAGCGTGACCTCGGACAACTTTTCAAGTTCCTTCGCAGCCTTGTCCAGGTCGCCCTTTTGCAGAGCCTTCCCGGCCCCTTCAAATGCCTGCGAGGCGGCGAGGGCCGTGCCGAGCGAGGCCAGCGCGCCATCGAGGGCGGCCGGGTTCAGTTGCGTGGCCAATGCCTGAGCTTCCGCCGACATCTCCGAGAGCTTGGCGAGGGCTTCCTGCTCGCTCGTGTTCTCCTGGGCCATCTCGTCGAGCTTGTCCTTGATCTTCTGAATCAAGTCCTTCACGCCCTGCGCTTCTTCCTTCCCCTCGTCGGTATCCTGGATCATCTCTTCGAGCTTCTTCAAAAGGGCCGCGTTCTCGGCCTTCTGTTTCTCGACCATCGCCACAATGTGGTCGGGCGTCGGGGTGGGGCCGGCCTCGGCTTTCGGCGGGTTCAGCGGCCACACGAGCAAAGCCGTGGCGAGGGCCACGCCGGCTGCGACCATGGGCCACGCCTTCGGGGCCGTCAACGGCACGACGGCCTTCGGCTCGACGCTGCCCAGGTGCGACATCGCATCGGACAGTTGCAGGGCGTGTAGGTCGGTGGCCGGCTGGTTGGCGAAGGCCAACGCGGTGACGGTGCGGTCCTTCAGCCCATAGTGCGAATCGATGGCGGCGGCGGCCCCGTGGTCGTTGCGACGAACGACCAACCCCACAATCAGGCCGACGAGCGGTCCGATGGCAAGAAGGCTGCCGACGAGTAGGGCGGGCAGTTCGAGGCCGAAGGTCGTGCGGGCGACGCCGATGGCGATGCCGGCGACGGCCGTGACCAGCACTCCCACGATCAGACAGCGGATCGTGAACACCGATTGCTGCCGACTTCGCACGGGCCGCAACGCGGTGAGCAAAGACTCTTTCATGACCGATCTCCCGAAAGGAACTGTACCAGTTTAACCTCAAAGTGCGGTTAGAGCAACCGCGATCACTCAGCGTTTCGCTATCATCATCTTCATCGGCGGCTTCGCTCGGCCGATCGCCAGATCGAAGTCGATCCGCCGCAAGGCCACGTCTACCAGGAAGATTAACAGGGCAGCGATGAGCAGGTATGGCCACAGCGGCAGCGGCCGGGTGGCCGATCGGCCGTCGGGGGCGAACACCGACTCAGGGTCCGGCTTGAAGACGCCGCCGGACACCTGGGTTAGTGTCTCCAACAGCTTCTCGTCGGTCGGCCGGATGCGGAGTTCGTCGTCGTAATTCACCACGAGGCCGCGGGACTGTTGCGTGGCCGATTGGCCCTTCGCGTCCTGGTTCATCTGCACGTGGTACGTCCCGGTCTTCTCGATGGGGAACTCGCCCACGTACCGGCCGGGGGCCGTTTGCGTCATCGTCAGTTTTTTCTCGCCGCCCTGCGGTTCCAGGACTGTGAGCGAAGTCCTCGCATCGTTCAAGTAGTTGCCATCGACCTTTACGGCGTCGAGCGTGACGGTGGCCTTGCCGTCTTTCTGCGTCATCTGCACGAACACGCCCTTCGCGTCGGACTTCCGCATCGCGTGGCGGATGACCTGCGCCCAAAACTTGCCGAACAGCGGCTGCGACACCCACTCGGCCGCCCACCGGCCCTTCGCGTCGGAGGTGAACGCGACGGACATGCCGAGGCCGTACCGCCACCACGACAGGAGCGGGTCGCCCTTGTCGGTGATGAGGATGACCTCGCTCGTCGGCTTCGGCCGCGTCGTGACATATCCAAACAGCGGCGGAGCGGCTTCGAGGTTCAGGTCGGCGAGTGCGGCCGACGATCGCAGAATCGTCGGTGTGAACGGCACCTCGTTGATGGCCGACTTGCTCGCCGTGACGGTTTCCTTCGCGAAGATCTGCGGGATGTTGGCCGGGTCTTCCGAGTGGTAGTATCGGCCGTTGCCGATCTTTGCGATGTTCTCCAGCAACTTGAAGTCGCAATCGTCGCCCACGGCCACGGTGGTACAGGTCATCTTCGCCTGCACCATATTCGTGGCGATCCCCTCGAAGTCGGCCGGCTCGGAGATGCCGTCGGTCAGCACGATCACATGTTTGAGCTTGGATTGCGTCTGTTGCAGAGCCTCGAAGGCGGCTTCCATCGGTGGCCCCATCGTCGTGCCGCCGCCGGCTTCGATGGCGCTGATCTTGTCGAGGATCTGTGCCTTGTTGGCAGCCGGTTGAACATCGGCGATCCAGAACAGTTCGCCATCGAAGGCGACAACGCCGACCTTGTCGCGCGGGCCGAGGAGTTCGACGGCCGCCTTTGCCGCGTCCTTCGCCATCTCCATCTTCTGCCCGCCCATCGAGCCAGATTTGTCGATCACCAGCACCATCGCGATGGATGGCTTTTCCTTCTCCTTCTCGAAGTCGGACCGCACCGGCAGGATTTCTTCCACAGTGGTCTTGTAGTATCCGCCGAGGCCGAAGGATTGGTCGCCGCCGATCATAAGCAGACCGCCGCCGAGTTCCTGCACGTAGCTGCGGATGAGGTTCATCTGCCGCGTGCTCATGGCCGTGGCCGGCACGTTCGACAGGGCGATGAGTTCATAATTCTGCAAGTCCGAAAGCGAATCGGGGATGCCGTGCGTCGGCCGCACATCGACCTCAATGCCCTCTTGCTTGAGCGCGTCAGCCAGGTCGCGGGCCTGTTTGGTGTCGGTGTCCACGAGCAGAATGCGAGGCTTGCCGTTGGTGTAAACGAGCGCCTTCGCGGTGTTGTTGTCAAGCAGCTTGTCGTTGAATCCCTTGATGCGAACGGTGTACTCGGTGTTCCGCTCCCCCGAAATCGTCAACGGCGAAATGACGAGCTTGTTCTCCCCCTTCACGATCTTCCGCTTCTCGGATGCGATCTTGTACGCCCCGCGGTAGACCTCGACTTCCCCTTCGTCGTCGTGGTTGGAGTCGAGCGTGATTTCCATCTTGAACGGTTCGCCCTCGCGGACCTGAGCGGGGACGTTGACGTGGGACACTTGCACTTCCGGCTCGGTGCGAGTTTGCAGCGGCACGGTGCTAATCGGCACGCCACCACGGATGGCGGCCCGAATCGCGTCGCCGGCCGTCTGGTTGCCGTCGGAGAGCACGACAATCTTCGGCACGTAGCTCGGCGGGATGCCCGCAACGCCAACTTCGAGGGCGGCGGCGATGTTCGTGCCCTTCGCGTTGACGGTCGAAGCCGTACCGCGGTCGGCGACGATGACCCCCGGTTCGGCCCCGAAGCGGAGAAAGGCGTACTTGTTGCTCCCGGCCGCAGTTGTGGCCTTCGTGAGGAATTCGTCCACTGTCGCCTGGTTCTGCTCGCCGACACTCAGACTTTCGTCGATGGCGAAGACGACATACTGCTCCTGCCCCGGCCGGACGAGCGTAAGGCCGCACAGGGTCAGCGCGAGCAGACCAACGATCAGCGAGCGAGCGACAAGCGAAGCGATTCGCTGCCACCGATCGAAGTCGGTGAGGCCACGAACGTAGTACCACACCAGCACCGGCAGCGCCAGCAGTCCGAGCAGATACCAGGGCTGGGTCAGTTCCAACGGCATGTCGAACCTCAACTGATTCGGCAAGTGTCGGGCACTCGCTC
>JBBQCQ010000270.1:0-5860 GCA_038318835.1 Gemmatales bacterium
CATTCAGCCGCAGGTATTCGCGGGTCGGTTCGAGGACTTCTTCGGCCAGCACCGAATCGACGAGGGCGAGCGTCTTGGCATAGTCGGCCCGGTCGGCCTGGCCCTGCGTCATCCGGTCGTACTCGGCGAAGAACGCCTGAAGGCCAGCCCGCGTCTTGTGCATCAGGCCTTGTTCGGCGGAGGTGGTGCCGAGGGATTCGGCGTGCGCGAGAGCTGTCATCGCACGTTCCCGCAGGCGGGGAATCGGTTCGAGGAAGGTCGAGTCGCCAGTAATGAGGTACCGCACGCCCTGGCTCCGCAGGTCGCGGACGCTCAGCTCCAGGTCTTGCGCGGCCCGCATACTCGTGACGTTGTCGGTGAGCATTGCGGCGACCGACTCTTGCATGTTGCGGATGTACCACGCCGAGCCCACGGCAATCACGAGGAGCAACACGCTGACGGCCGCCACGGGGGCGGCGACGCCGGTCCAGATGCGAGGGGCCATGAGGTTTCTGCGTCTCCTGTACAGTTCCTGGACAGCCTGACCAGTTTCCGAGTGCGGGCGAAGGACTGCATCCCTGGGAGGCTTTTCCCGACGGCGAATTTCCTCGCCACTTCGGCCCGCGGCGGGGGTTCGTCCCGCTCATCGTAACACCAACGCACGCCTGGCGGTTCCGGATCGTGAACTTCTCCCAACCCCAAACGCGAACCGGCTCACGGGTCGGCTTTCGCGGTGACTGGTACACCCGTTGCGTAGGGTGGGGCAACTGTTGTGCCTCACGTTTCGCTCGACATCCGCCACCTGTCTCTCTGTCCCGTTACCCCACCCCGGAGGCCTTATGGGCTGGTCCAAAGAACGCCTGGTCGACATGGCCCGTTCCCGCCTCGGGGGGGCGAAGCTCATCGTGGTCGCCAACCGCGAGCCGTACATCCACAAGTATGCCAACGGCGGCATCGACCTGATGCGGCCGGCCGGCGGGTTAACCACTGCCCTCGACCCAGTCATGCAGGCGTGCGGCGGGGTGTGGGTCGGCCACGGGTCGGGCGATGCCGACCGCGAAATGGCCGACGCGAACGGCCGCCTCGGCGTGCCGCCCGACGACCCGACCTACACCCTCCGCCGCGTCTGGCTGACGCCCGAACAAGAGGAAGGATACTACTACGGCTTCGCCAACAGTACGTTCTGGCCGCTCTGCCATCAGGTGTATCAGCGGCCGACGTTCGACCCCGCACACTGGGCCGTTTACAAGGAAGTAAACGAGCTCTTCGCCGCGGCCGTCCTTGAGGAAGCACAAGGCGGCCCGGCGGTTATTTTTGTCCAGGACTATCACTTCGCCCTCCTGCCGCGGTTGCTCAAGAACGCCCGGCCGGACCTGGTGGTGGCGCAGTTCTGGCACATCCCGTGGCCGAACCCGGAGACGTTCCGCGTCTGCCCGTGGGCCGGCGAACTCCTCGACGGAATGCTCGGCAACGACCTGCTCGGCTTCCACATTCAGTACCACTGTAACAACTTCCTGGAGACCGTGGACCGCGCCGTGGAATCGCGCATCTGCCGCGAGCGGTTTAGCGTCGGGTGCGGCGGCCATGAGACGCGGGTGCGGCCGTTCCCCATCAGTGTCGATGCCGACCTCGCGACCGAGTACACCGCCGACTGGCAACAGCGTGCGGACGAACTGCGAACAACCTACAAGCTCGCCGATCGGCCGCTGATCGTGGGTGTGGACCGCGTGGACTACACGAAGGGCATCCCGGAACGAGTGCGGGCCGTGGACCGTTTGTTGGAACTTCACCCCGAATGGATCGGGCAGTTCCACCTCGTGCAACTCGGAGCGCCGAGCCGCACGAACCTGCCGGCCTACCGCGACCTGAACGTCGAGGTGCAGACGCTCGCCGACGCTGTGAACACCAAGTACGGCACACCCGACTGGCAGCCGGTGGTGTTCGTCAATCGGCACTGCGGTCCGGAAGACATCTACGCCCTGTACCGGGACGCCGCCGGGTGCGTGGTGAGTTCGCTGCACGACGGCATGAACCTCGTCGCGAAGGAATTCGTCACGGCCCGTGACGACGAGCAAGGCGTGCTGGTGCTGTCGCGGTTCACCGGGGCCGCCCGCGAACTGACCGACGCCGTGCTGGTTAACCCCTTCGACGTGGACGGGCTGGCGACCGGCCTACTCGCGGCCCTAACGATGCCGCCGGAAGAACAGCAACGGCGGATGCGGCGGATGCGTGTGCAAGTCGCCGACAACAACATCTACCGCTGGGCCGGGATGCTCCTGAGCGAGGCGTGCAAGCTCGTGGACGAGGTTACTCCTGCTCCGTTGCCGGTCGCGATTCCGGCCGCGCCGCCGGCAACTCCTCCCCCGGCCGTGCCCGTGGTCGAGCGAGCGATCACGCCGATCATTCCCGTTTCGCAGGTCCCGCTCCTGACCTCGACGGAGGAGGTGCTATGAGCGAACCCCCCATCGCACCGATGGGCATCCTGATCGTCGATCCGGCCCCGGCTGAGTTGCGACACTTGAAGTTGTTGTTGGAAAGTTACGGCTGGCGGGTGTGGGCCGCCGCCGATGCGGCAAACGCTCTCCGGGTGTTTGCCGACCAGCGAACCGAGATCGGAGCCGTGGTCGTGGACTTGCAGTTGCCCGGCCTTCAGGGGGCACGGGTGCTGGCCGAGTTGGGCAACCTCAGCCCGTCGCTCGTCCGCCTGGCCATGTCGGCCGACCTGCCCGCGTATGCGATCACGGCGTTCCGCCGACTGTCGGCCACGCCCCTGTTCGAGAAGCCCGTGCGGGTTCGAGAGATGGACCTGCTACTTCGCGAATCGATGACCGGTGACAATGTCCCGCGGACTGCCGTGTGACCATCCATTCGAGGGACCCTCGCCCCGCCCCTCACGCCCGCGAAGGAGAATATCATGCGTGCGAACATCTTCCCGAAAGCCGTGCTCCTCGCCCTTGTGTGCGGGCCATTCGCGGCGGCCGAAAGCGACTCCCGCCGGGTCGCGATCCGCACCGCTGACGGTGTCGAACTCAGCGGCCGATACACGAACGGCCCCCGCGGCGGCAAGTCGCCGGCGGTGCTCATCATCGATGGCACTGGCGACGACCGACGGCCAGAAATGTGCGACGCCATCGCGACCGAGTTGAACAAGTTGGGCTGCGCGACGCTTTGCTTCGACTTCCGCGGGCACGGGGCGAGTACCGTCGTCACTGAGGATTTCTGGGACGATCCGACTAACCGCCGGTACGTCCGCGGGTACTCGTCGCGGCAACCGCCCGAAGAGATCGACTGGGAAGACTTCCGCTCAGGGTACAAGCGGGTGTTCGTGAACGATGTCTCGGCCGCTCGTGCCTTCCTGGATCGTCGCAACGACGCCGCCGAGTGCAACACCGGGCACCTGATGGTGGTCGGCCTCCGCGAAGGGGCGAGCATCGGGGCGATGTGGGTGGCAACCGAGTGGAACCGCCACCGCGTGACCGGCGGGCTGAACCTACGGCTGGCCCCGACGCCGGAGGGCCGCGATATTCGCGGATGCGTCTGGATCGAACCGGCCACCAGCCTCGACCGTCAATCGGTCCCGCTGCTGGACTGTGTGAAGAGGGCGGCCGCGAAGGGGACGACCTATGTCGGCCTTATTCGGGCCGAACCCGACACCGCTCAGAAGAAGTTAGCGGACCAGTGGCAACAGGCGCTCAACCGCAAGAGCACTCTCTTCCGGGCCACCTCGCTCTCGACGCGGAACTTGCTCGACGACACCGCCCTGCCGGTCAAGGCGGCGGGGGTGGTCAAGAAGATGCAAGACGCTCAGGACCCGCCGCCGTGGGATGATCGGGACTTCTCCGACAAGCGGTATGCGTGGGCACTGCCGAATGGCGGTACGATGCTGGCCAAAGAAGAAGACGCGCAGAACCTGCGGCCGATCCCCATCGACCACCTCATCGGTCGGTAACAGGTGGACCGTCCTCGGCTGATGTCGTAACACGACATCAGCCGAAGGCGGCTCACGGAGCAAGGAATGCACACGTTCGATCTCATCGCCGGACTCTTGGTGTTGGCCGCGGGTTTCAGTTACCTCAATCACCGCCTGCTGCGTCTGCCCACGACGATCGGTCTGATGGCCCTCACCTTGTTGGCGGCGTCCGCGGTCGTCATCGTCGGGCAGTTCGTGCCCGCGATTCCCGAAACAGCCAAGGCGTTCGTGCGGCGGATCGACTTCAACGAGGCGGTCCTGCACGGCATGCTCGGCTTCATGCTGTTTGCCGGCGCGTTGCACGTCGATCTCCGCTCGCTTGCCCGGTGGAAACTGCCCGTCCTGGTGCTGGCCACCGTCGGCGTCCTCCTCTCGACAGTCATCGTGGCCGGACTCACCTGGGTCCTCCTGCACGCCCTCGGCTTCGATCCCCGGTTCACGTACTGTCTGTTGTTCGGCGCGCTCATCTCGCCCACCGACCCCATCGCGGTCCTCGGTCTGCTCAAGCAAATCAACGCCCCGGCCGCCCTGGAAACGAAGATCGCCGGGGAGTCGTTGTTCAACGACGGCGTCGGGGTCGTGGTCTTCCTGGCCGTCCTCGGCGTGGCGACCGGCGGCCAGGAAGCGACCGCCACCACGTTCGCCGTCGAGTTGCTTCGGGAAACGGTCGGCGGGGCCGTCTTCGGCCTCGTGATCGGGTACGTAGCGTATCGGATGTTCAAGTCGGTGGATAACTACCAGGTCGAAGTGCTGCTGTCGCTGGGCGTCGTCGCCGGCGGGTACGCGGCCGCCGAACGCCTGCATGTGTCGGCCCCGATTACTATCGTGCTGGCGGGCCTGTTCGTCGGCAACCCCGGCCGGGCCTACGCCATGTCGCCGACGACGGTCGATCGTCTCGACGAATTCTGGGAGATGGTAGACGAAGTGCTGAACGCCGTCCTCTTCGTGCTCATCGGGCTGGAAGTGTTGGTGCTAACGTTCACCAGCACGATGCTGACCGCCGGGGTGGCGGCGATTGCGGTGGTTCTGTTCGCCCGACTCGTGTCGGTCGCGTTGCCGTTCGGATTGCTCCGCCGACGCTTCCCGTTCGAGCCGTACACGGTTCCGATTCTGACATGGGGGGGCCTTCGCGGGGGCATCTCGGTGGCGTTGGCTCTGTCGCTGCCGGGCGAAGTCGACGGCGTGCCGGTGCCGGAGCGGGATGTGGTCATCGCGATGACCTACGTGGTGGTGACATTCTCGATTCTCGTCCAGGGGCTGACCGTGGGGCCGCTCGTCAGCCGATGGCTACCGGCCCGTGGCGGTGCGGAGAAACCGGCGTGAGAAACCGGCTGAGGTTCTGGTGGGAATCGCTCCGGGGGAGCTTCTGGTTCCTGCCGGCGGTGATGACGGCCGGTGCCGCGGTCCTGGCCTTGGCGATGGTGGCCATCGACCGCTCCAACACCGACGGCCACCTGTTCGGCTGGACCTACCGCGGCGGTCCCGACGGAGCACGCGAGGTGTTGGGGTCGATTGCGTCTCGATGATCTCCGTCGCCGGCACGGTGTTCGCGATCACGGTGGTGGCCCTCACGCTGGCCTCGCAGCAGTTTGGGCCGCGACTGATTCGCAACTTCACCCGCGCCCGTGGGAATCAGTTCGTCCTCGGCACCTTCGTGGCCACGTTCGTCTACTGCCTGCTCGTGATGCGGACGGTCAACGGCACGGAGAAAGCCACCATCGTGCCCGAACTCGGCGTTACCGGCGGTGTGATCCTCGCGCTGCTCAGCCTCGGCGTGCTCATCTACACCATCCACCATTTGGCGCGCTCCCCGGCATCAACGACCCGTTCACGGCGGTCGAGTGCATCGACTGCCTGGCCGACGTGCTGGGCCGCGTGGCCGGCCGACGGTTCCCGCCGCGTAGGATGGTG
>JBBQCQ010000271.1:0-5854 GCA_038318835.1 Gemmatales bacterium
GGAGCAGTTGGCTGAGGGGTACGATTCCCCACGAATCGGCGGCGTCGGCGGGCACGTCTTCGATGAGACTGGTTATCAGTTCGCGCATACCTACTCGGTCCACGACCGGCACGGCCACGCGGATGTCTGTGTTCGCCCGCCGCTGTGGGACTACCTGCACCCGCATGGCGAAAAGCTCGTCGGTCTGCACGGCTCGAACTGTAGTTTCCGCCGCGATGTGTTGACCGACATCGGAGGATTCGTCGATGACGTAATGGATGTCTGCACCCGCCTGATCGATCGCGGTTTCTGGCTCAAGCCGCTGTCGCAGGCGTTCGTGTACCTTCGCCCGAAGGTCGCACCGGCGAGGACGGAGAGTCCCGGCTGTGCGGAAGTTCCTTCGCCGAATCCGGCCGGCTTTACGCCTTTTGAAACAGTTCGCCCAGTGGGGCCGCGGATGAACGTGGCCCTTGTCCGTGCGGACTTCCCGCCCGTGGGAGGGCGATCCTCCTGGACACTCGCCACCAGCATCGCCCAGGTGGGACACGAGGTCCACGTCATCACTCGTGGACGAGATCAGAATCGCGTCGATTTTGAGAATGGCGTTTGGGTCCACCGCATCGTTCCCGCCCTGGACGGCGATTGGAATCGACCGGGGGAGGACGCGACAGTCGGCGCGAAACTGGCCTGGGCCGCGGCTGCCTACCACGAAGTCAAACGCATCACGGCCACGCGAGTCGTGGATATCGTGTCGGTGCCGCTGTACGACGTGGAAGGAATTTTCTGCCAGTGTGATTCGGGCTTGAACACCGTGCTCACGCTGACGAACCCTCTTCGGTCTGAAGTGGCGACCAACTCCGCAGCCCGCGTCCGCCCCGGCGAGTTGAAACTTCTCCGGCTGGAGGCCGAGGCGTTGCACACCGCGCGGTGTGCGGGCGCCCCCACACCGGCGATGGTAGATCGCGTTAGTCGCGATAACGGCGGTCCACCGGCGACGGCCCGCGTTCACGTTGTCCCGCTCGGTGTTCCCGATCCGGTCGGCCGTGTCACCCCGCGACCGGCCGACGGTCGGGTGCGAGTCCTCGCGGTGGGAACACGAGAGAATCAGAAAGGCGTGGACCTGCTGCTTGCGGCCGCGGTCGATCTTTTAGCGGTGTTCCCGTACGTGGTATTCGTGTTGGTCGGCGACAATACAAGCCGGGAGAAACAGGGATTCCTTCACCCACGGATCGAGTTCCGTGTGCGGCTTTCGGACGACGAACTTCAACAGGTGTATTCCGACTGCGAGATCTTCTGTCAGCCCCCGGGGGACGAGGGGTGCGGCCTCTCGCTGATCGAGGCGATGGCCCACGGCAAACCTCTCGTCGGCTCGGCGAATGAGTTCATCGCCCACGGGCAGAACGGTCTGCTCGTCTACCCCAATCACGGGCCATCGCTTGTTCACGCCCTTCGCCGACTCCTGCTTGATCCGCCCTTGCGGACACGCATGGGGGCCGCCTCGCGGGCACGATACCTGGCGCACTTCACGGACACCACCATGCGGGACGGCATGTTGAGCGCGTTCCGCGACGCGTGCGGCTTCGTGCCAGCGGATGAACTTGCGGCTCCGCACCGGAGGTCCGCATGAGCGACGCGCTTCCGACGGCCGGGCGGTTGGTGGTCTCCGTGGTGACAGGGACCATCGTCGAACGCGACGCCATCTCGAATGTCTGCCACCAACAGATCCTGGCACTGGATCGCTTCGCCCGACGGCAGCAGATGGCGCTGGATGTGAAGGTGTACCTGCACGACACGACCGTCGTCGAGCCGCGAGCCGTGAAGGTTCAGACTGCGGCCGAGGTCGTTTGTGACGGGCACTTCCATCGGTCCGACGTGGTGATCTACCACTACGGCATCTACTACCCGCTGTTCGACTCGATCGTGGCCACCCCACGCACCGCTCGCGTCGTGGTGAACTACTACGGCATCACGCCACCGGGCCTGACCGGGTCCGGCTCGCACGCCATACTGCACCAGTCGTACCGCCGGGCCGCACTCATGGCCAACGCGGACCGGATCATCGTCAATAGTCACTTCATCGGCAGCGAAGCGCAGGCGATGGGCTTTGCCGCAGACCGCATCCGCCACCTGCCGTTGGCGGCCGGCTTCGCGATTCCCGACCCCATCCCGGAGAAGGTGCCAAGCGAAATCCTTCGCATCGCCTACCTCGGCCGGATCGTGCCGGCGAAGGGCATTCGAGAATTACTTGCGGCCGTAACACAACTCGCGGACACGACACCGTTCCGCCTCACGCTGATGGGGGCCAGAAAGTTCTCGTGCCCGCAGCTTCTCGGCGAAGTCGAAATAGCGGGCCAAGCCGGGCCGTTGGCCGGGAAGGTGCAGCTTCTCCTGGACCGCCCCGGCGCGGAAGTCCGCGAACATCTGACGGCCGCGGACGTGTTCGTGATGCCGTCGCACCACGAAGGGTTCTGTGTGCCCGTCGTCGAAGCGGTGGCGTGCGGGACGGGACTGATTCACTCGAACTCGGCGGCACTCCCGGAAACGGCCGGCGGCCTCGGGCTGAGTTTCCCCGCCGGGAACACCGCCGCACTCCTGGAGTGTCTCCGCCAGTATGCCGCCGTTTGGAGCGAAGGTCGGTACGCCACGGATGTGGGGCCGTTGCCGTTGGGCGAGTGGCGGGCGAAGGCAGTGGCCCACCTGCAAACATTCACCCGAGAACGGTTCGAGCACGACTTCCTTCGCCACACACTCGGCGGCGTACAGCCTTCGTCGGCCGACCGTTCGGCCCTCGGTGGAGACGCCCGCGTCCACACCACTCAACAACTCTGTGGGCAGCCCGCCACCGGCGGGGAACCCGTGTCGATCGGGCGGCACCTTCAGGCTGTGATCGCTGCCCCGCGGCGTGCGCGAACCCGCCGCCCACAATTTCAGGAGCCTCGACCATGAGCACCGCAACGGAACCCGACCCCAGTGCGCGAACCGTTCTCGGCGTGGCGGGCCGGAGTTGGGTCGGACGAATCCCGATTGTCGGCTTCTTGTCCCGACAGCTTCGACCGACTGCCCCGACAGGATTGGCGGAACTGCTCGCCGCTCAGCACGAACAACTTCGCCAGGAGTCGGCACGGCGAGATGACGCGATGCGAACTTTGCTCTCGGAGGTTCAGCAGGTCGTCGTCGATCGGCAGGACCGGAACTTGCAGGAACTTTGGAAGTCGTGCGAACACGACCGCGCCATGCTCACGGACATCGTGAGTCAGATTCAACGCACTCTCGCGGATGTTCGCGACCACGTCGCCGGCAGCGTCGAGAACTTGGAGAGCCAAGTGGCGCAGCTTCACGACCACCACGCGAGTTGCTACCTCCGCCTCGCGACGGCTGCCGAAGATACCGCCGCCGGCTTGCACGATCTGTTCGGGAATACAACCTCGCGGTCGAAATAACGCGATGGAACTGGTAACATCTTTTCTACGGCCGCACTGATCGCGGCCGCGTTTCACTTACGGAGTCGGATCATGGGCAAGGGCAACAACTCGCAAGGCAAGGAGAAGAAGAAGCCGAAGAAGGACGCGAAAGCGGCCCCGGTGAAGGCTCCGCCACCGCCCAAGAAGAAGTGACCGGCAGGGGTGGAGTAGCAGTCAACTCGTCGGGCTAATTCCCCGAAGTCGTGGGTGCGAATCCCACCCCCTGCGTTCCCACCAGTAGCGGCAGGATGTACCGGCGGACGTAGGTTTCCGAGTACGCCCCGTAGTGGCCGCCATCGTGGCCGTCGGCCTTGTTCTCCGGCGACCAGAAGTGCTGCCGGACCTGTTCGGACAACTCGACGGCACACGGCACCTCGAACCCGAGTCGGCCGGCCGCCTTGCGGGAATGTCGGTCGTCGGTGGTGCCAACGAGTCGCATGGCGATACCGAGTGCCCAGCGATCGCGGGTGCTGCAATACACGTCGATTCCTTCACGGCACGCCGCCACCGCCGGGCGCAGGTCGTAACTTTTCGACACCGACGGCGCGAGCAGCACCAGCCGGTCGATCGTATCCGCCGAGAGTTGCTCGGCCGCCGCCAGGGCCACCGCCGCCCCCGCGCTGTGGGCGACGACCACAATCCGCCGGCCCGACTCACGGGCTTTCTGTTCGCGGATCGTGTCGGCAAGTTTGATCCCCTGCCGCCGGGCGTGGACGACATCGACCTGATCGAGTAGGAGTTTGCGATACCCGTGCGACCACGCGACGGTCGAGAGTTCGACCGGGTTGCCTTCCGCGAACATCGCTTTCGTGAGGGCCGTCGAACAGCCGCGGTAGTCACCCGCCCCGTCCACGACGTAGACGAGCGGCCGCACATCGAGATTGGCCCGCACGATCCGCGGTTGCAGAACCGGGTCGGCCGGGTAAGCCGAGCAGCAACCGACGACCAACGTCAGCACCGCGAGGAGTCGTTTTGTTTCAGGCATCCGAGGAACCTCGGGTTACTGTGTGTTCCCCAAGAACACGTTCCAATCCCGCACTTGCGCGGAGTCTCGCACCCCATCAGGTATGACCACTTCAGCAGGTCGCGTCAACCGGAATCGTTCAAGCCGACCGGCCGCGCGAACCGAAGCTTCCGGGGAATAGCCAAAGACCGCCCAGTTCGCATATCCTGAAGGCCTATGATCCGATTCCCCCTCTTCCTCGGCACGGTGGTCGTCTGCCTCGCGGCCGCCCCGAACGGCCCACCGCTCGCCCAGACACCGGCGGGTGTCGTCGTCCCCACCCTGCTGACCCGCAACGAACTGCCGGCGCCCGAACAGTTCGCCGAGCTTGCGAAGACCGACGCACTGGGAATGCTGAACGCCTCGATGAGCCGCTACCGCAACGACGTGCGCGGCTACACCTGCACGATGCTGAAGCAGGAGCGAGTGAAGGGCACCCTCGGACCGAAAGAAGTGATCGAGGTCGCGTTCCGCGACGAACCGTTCGCCGTGTTTCTGAAGTGGACGGAGGGGGCCGGCCTCGCCAGCGCGACGCTATTTGCTCAGGGGGAGAACAAGGGAAACCTGAAGGCGAAGTCCTTCGTCGGCGTGACGGACAGCGACCCGAACGGGTTCATGCCGCGGCAATCGTCGCGGTTCTCGATCCTGGACTTCGGCATCTACCGCGGCACCCTCCGCACCTACGCCGCCTGGAAGCGTGCCCAGGACCGGGGCACCCTGAAGGTCGAGTACCTCGGCACAAAGCCGATCCCGGAACTGAATGGCCGTGTCTGCCATGTGTTGCGAAGGACGTGCGAGCCGACCGAGGTGGACAACTTCTCGATGACAGACACCGACGTGAAGTCGCCCGACAAGTACCCAAAGGAAGCGATCCGCACGGCCACGATCATGCTCGACGCCGAGACGTTCCTACACGTCGGCTCGGACATCCGCGGACCGAACGATGTGCTGTTGGCGGCGTACTATTTCCGTGACCTGCACATGAACCCCCGCTTCGACCGCGAACAATTCCTGCCGAGCATTTTGACGAAGTAGCCCGCAAGTCCGCGAACCTGAGTCGTTCGCCATTGTCCCTGTGACGACACTTCCCGGTGTAGCTCAGCTGGTAGCAGCGTGCCGCTGAAGACGGCAAGGTCGTCGGTTCAACTCCGACCGCCGGGACTTAATCGGGGTATGGGCCAGGTGGAGTGGCCGCGAGTTTCGGGAACTCGAGAACGCAGGTTCGACTCCTGTTGCCCCGACTGATTTCACGTCCGCCACTGTCCGCGGAACATCGTCCGCCGGTCGGCGGTCGGGAAATCCTCGCCGAAGATCAGATCGTGCGGATCAACCGCGTCGCGATTGGCGAGGGGCAGCGCCACGGAGTCGGCCGACTTGCCCGCCTCCAGACTGCCCGTCTCGTCGGCCCAGC
>JBBQCQ010000272.1:0-5853 GCA_038318835.1 Gemmatales bacterium
AGTAACGGGCCATACTCGTCCCTGGTGCCTTGGGACAGAAAGAGTACATCCGTGCCGGTCGGTGGGACAGCTGACCGCGTCCGGCTCATCGAATCTCGGCGGTCGTTCGTGACGCTGGCGCGGGTCACGCCGGCCGCGAGGCCCCGCGGACCGAGCGCCGAAAGCGGGCGTTCGCGCAATCGTAGGGGTGCGTGCCGGCCGGAGCACTTCCCGTAAGATTTTCGGGGCTGTCCCGATCGAGTCTCCGTGGGAACCGCCAATGGATCTTCAACTCAAGGGCAAGACGGCGGTCGTGACCGGCTCGACGGCGGGCATCGGCCTGTCGATCGCCGAGGAACTCGCCCGTGAAGGCGTGAAGGTGTTCGTCGCGGGGCGCACCCAGCCGAAGGTCGACGAGGCACTGACGGTGGTGCGGAAGGCGGGCGACGCCGACGGGGTCGTCGCCGACGCCGGTACGGCGGACGGGTGTGCGGCGCTCGTCCGGCACGTTCCGAAGGTCGACATCCTGGTGAACAACCTGGGCATCTACGAGGCGAAGCCGTTCGCCGAGATCCCGGACGAGGACTGGTTGAAGCTGTTCACCGTGAACGTGATGAGCGGAGTGCGGCTCTCCCGCCACTACTTCCCGCATATGCTCGCGGCTGGGTGGGGCCGGGTGATCTTCATCGCGAGCGAGTCGGGGGTGATGACGCCCGCCGAGATGATCCACTACGGGATGACGAAGTCGAGCCAACTGGCCCTGTCGCGGGGCATGGCGGAACTGACGAAGGGGACGCAAGTCACGGTCAACACGGTGCTCCCCGGCCCGACCCGGTCGGAGGGGATCGTCGACTTCCTCAAATCGGTGTCCCCGCAGGCGAAGGACGCGGCCGAGGCGGAGAGCGAGTTCTTCCGCGTGCACCGCTCGTCGTCGCTGCTGCAGCGGCTGATCGACCCGCAGGAGATCGCCCACATGGTGGCGTACCTGGCCAGCCCGCTGTCGGCGGCGACCAACGGGGCCGCCCTTCGCGTCGAGGGCGGCCTGCTGCGGTCGATTGTTTGAGCCGGAAACGGTCGGCACTTACACCCTTCTTGGAGTCTAAACCGCTCATGAGCGAGATCCGTAGTATCGTCCACAAGGGCTGCAAGATCGCCTACCGCGTGCGGGGGAGCGGCCCGCCCGTACTGTTCATTCAAGGGATTAACACGCACGGCGACGGTTGGAACCCGCAGGTCGATGGGCTGGCGGGGCGGCATACCTGCCTGACGCTCGACAACCGGGGCACGGGCGAGAGTGAGCGTGGCTCCGATCCCGTCTCGGTTGAGCAGATGGCGACGGACGCGGCGGCGGTCATGGACGCCGCCGGGTGGCAGTCGGCCCACGTGGTCGGGCACTCACTCGGCGGCCCGGTCGGGTTGCAACTCGCTCTCACCGCCCGCTCGCGTGTGCGCAGCCTTGCCCTCCTGTGTAGCTTCGCCGACGGGAAAAGAGTCGGGCCGCTGTCGTGGCGGTTGATCTGGGCGGGCGCGCGGATGCAACTCGGAACTCGGGGGATGAAGAGGCGGGCGTTCCTCGAACTGGTCGTGCCGCCCGGCACGTCGGGCGACCGCGACGCGCTGGCGGCGGAGCTGGCCCCCTTGTTCGGCCACGACTTGGCCGAGCCACTGCCGGTCGTGAACGATCAGATGAAGGCGATGCGGGCGTTCAACGTGACGGCACGACTCGGGGAATTAAACGGCTTGCCGACACTCGTGGCGAGCGGCGAATTCGACCCCCTCGCCCCGCCGAAGCTGGGGCGTGACGTCGCAGCCAAGATTCCCGGGGCAAGATACGTGAACTTGGATGGGGCGTCGCACGGAGTCGTCCTGACCGAGCCGCTGCGGATGAACACCTTGCTGGCCGAACACTTCGCGGCGGCGGAAGGTCGCTGAGCTCCGTTCCACCGCACGGGTTCACCCGACAGCTTGGCGTGTACGACCGTGAATAGCATCCCCGCCACCGGGATCAGAATCGGCACCACGACGAGCCTCGCCGCCGCCACGGCCGCCCACCGGCCCCACGGTTCGTTCCAGGGCTAGCGCACTTCGTGTGCGGGGAATCCTTGTAGCACCTGCAACATGTGGTCATCGTCCCAGCCGGCCTTGAGCCGCTTGGTCACCCCGCTCTGCTTGCCTGGGCGCCGCCGCATGAGCGAGATGGCCACCTTGGCGACCATCGCCAAGTTCGCCCCGGCATGGCCGGACCGCGTGCGGTCGTCGTCCTCGCCGTACACTACGTCGAGAACCCAGTGCATCGACTCGAGGACGCATCGCAGTGCTCGTTCTTTCTCTATTCGCGGTTGTGGCGAGTGGCGAAGATTGAACCGCACCTCCGCATGATGCCCTGCCTGCCGAACGTCAAAACCTGGTACTCGGCGGATAGGGACACAGGCGTCCCTGAAAACTTGCCGGAATCGATTCGGGTGTCTTGGATGCAAACAAAATTGAACGAGGAGCCCGCCGAGATCGACTTGATCTTTTGGGTTCAGAAGCTCCGCAAGATGCCACTTCCGCTCGCGGCGATGGTGTCCAACGGAAACCCGGCAGGCAAGGAACGCGGTACGACCTGTTCGACGCGTCAGCTTTGTTGGCGATAAAAGAGAACCCCGCCAACCCGAAACGGGCGCAGGGTTCTCTGCTTCCACTTGTTGATGCCGAGACCGCACTTCACCCGTCTGTTACACCTGCGCCATCCCGCCGTCCACGGACAGGTCGATCCCGGTCACGAAGCTACTGTCGTCCGATGCCAGGAACAACGCGACTGTGGCGATCTCCTCGGGCCGACCCATGCGGCCGAGCGGCACCTGGGCGGCGAACCCCGCCTTGAGCTGCTCCACATGGTCCTTCTCACTTACCACGGTTTCGAAGATCGGCGTGTCGATCGGGCCGGGGCTGAGGGTGTTGACCCGGATCTTGCGGTCCTTCAAATCGGCGGTCCAGGTTCTTGCGAATGAGCGAACCGCCGCCTTGGTGGCGCTGTACACGCTGAACGCGGGCGAGCCCGTGTACCCGGCGATCGACCCGTTCAGAATGACCGACCCGCCGTCCGGCATGAGGGGCAGTGCCTTTTGGACCGTGAACAGGAGCCCTTTCACGTTGATGCCAAACAGCTTGTCGAAGTGGGCCTCGGTAACGTCGGTGATCGGCACCAGTTCCCCGACCCCGGCGTTGGCGAACACGATGTCCACCTTGCCGTGCTTCTCCTTCACCATCGCGTACAGCCGGTCGATATCAGCGAGCTTGGCGACGTCACCCTGCACGGCGGTCCCGTTCGAGCCGATCTCCTTCACCGCCACGTCCAGCTCGGCCTTCCGGCGGCCGATGATGTAAACGTGTGCCCCTTCCTTCACGAACAGCTTGGCGGTCGCCAAGCCCATGCCACTGTTGCCGCCGGTGATGACCGCCACTTTACCTACAAGTTTGCCAGCCATTGAAATGCTCCTCTGCCCGGAAGGGCGGCAAAGGTGTAGGACGACTTTGCGTCAGGTTTGAGTGACTTGGATTAGCGGATGCCGCCGGTGGCGAGGAGTTGCTCGCCCGTGAGCCAGCCGGAGTCGTCCGAGGCCAGGAACACGGCGATGGAGGCGATGTCGCCGGGTTGCCCGGTTCGGCCGAGCGGCGTCTGGGCGACGAACCCTTTTTCCATTTCGGAGCCGATAAACCCACCGGCGACCGAACCCTCGGTCTCTACGATGCCGGGGTTAATGCTGTTGACCCGAATGCCCTTCGGCCCGAGTTCCTTGGACAGCACGCCGGTGATCGCGTCCACCGCTCCCTTGGTGCCGGTGTACACCGCACTATTCGGCGGCGTGATCCGGCTGACCCCGGACCCGATGTTGATGACGCTCGCGCCGGTCTTGAAGTGCTTCACTGCGGCCTGCGTGGTGAGGAGGAGGCCCAGCACGTTGATGTTGAACATCTTGTGGAAGGACTCTTCGGTGACGGCCTCGATCGGGGCGAACTCGTACACGCCGGAGTTGTTCACGAGGACGTCGAGCCGCCCGTAGTTCTTCACGGCCGCGTCGATGATGCCCTCGGCCTCCGCCTTCTTCGACACGTCCCCGCCCACGGTAACGGCCTTACCGCCTGCTTTGGTGATGTCGGCCACCACCTTCTCGGCCCCGGCCTTGCTGGACGCGTAGTTCACGACCACCGACGCGCCCGCGGCGGCGAGTTGCCGGGCGATCTCCGCCCCGATGCCCTTCGACGCACCGGTAACCACAGCGACCTTGCCTTCGAGTTTCTTCGCCATGACGGACTCCCGTTTGAGATGTTGCGAACCAGATCGGACAACGGGCCGGCGAATTGTCGGCCCGGAAAAACTAAGCGGTTTGGGACACGGAGAGGAACCACTTCATCGAGGCTTCGTACGCCCGATCTTTGTCGGTCTTCCACATTTGCTTGTCGGGCTTGGCCGGGCCTTCTTCGTATCGAGACGCCAGGGCCGGAACGGTCGGAGAGACTCGCGTATTCGTTCTCGGGACGGGCTTGCAGGTGGTCATCGCTTGGCCCTCGTGTTGGCGTTCGCTGATGCCGAGGGATACAATGGCTAACGGTTGCACCTTGCAACTAAATCTCAAATTTCTTTCCGGTTGGATTACTAAGCGGGGGAGCCGCCCATGAAACGCAAGAGTTTCGAGACGGACGAGTGCCCGGTCGCCCGCTCGCTGGAAGCCGTCGGGGACGCCTGGTCGATGCTCATCGTTCGGCAGGCGTTCGCGGGGGACCGGCGGTTCGGCGAGTTCCAGACGAGCCTCGGCGTGGCGAAGAACATCCTCACCGTGCGGCTGCGGAAGCTCGTCGCCCTCGGCGTGCTCGAACAGGTTTCCCCGGAAAACGGCCGCGCGCACCTCGAGTACGCCTTATCGGAAAAGGGGCGGGGGCTGTACCTGGTCCTGATGGCGATCCGCCAGTGGGGCGAGGGGTGCAGCGGTTCGGCGGACTGGGTGCTGGTGGACCGGCGGGACCGAAAGCCGGTCAAGCCGCTGGCGTTCCACGCCCACGACGGGCGGGAACTCGCGGCGAACGAGATGGAGTTGATTCTCGCGAAGAAAAGCTGAGGCGGGGCGGTATGAAAAGCGAAACCGCCGTCCGGCCATGGTTGAAGGCCGCCCGGCGGATTCGAAGGTCATTGCGACTGTGTCGAAGCCAGATCACGGTGCGGGGTCTTCTTCCTCCTCCTCGTCATCATCATCTTCTTCTTCGTCGTCATCATCGTCCTCATCCTCGTCTGCATCGAGGTCGTCATCCTCGTCGTCGATGTCCTCGTCCAGATCATCGTCGTCATCTTCTTCGTCGTCGACTTCCTCAGGTTCGCCCGCAGCGACAATTGACGTGCGTTCGAATTCGTTGAGGTCGGGCGGTGCTTCGAGTGGCATTTTTGGCTTTCTGGTGAGGGTGGTGGAAACGCGAAACTGCAGGCAACTGGTACGCCACAGGGCATTATCACTCGGAAGGGAGCGCCCCGCCGACGGCGTCCATCAGGTCGTCCATTCCCACGGCAGCGTCCGGGCCTCCGATCGTCAGCCAGACTTCGTTGCGACGAACCTCGACGTCCAGACGCGTTCCGTCGCGACCGGGGATGCTTTGAACCCCCTTCGGTTGCTCGGTGAGGACGGCCATGAGGGCATCGGAGGGCACGGTGACGTTCACCCACTCCGAGCCGGGTTTCCGGTCGCGGATTCCGAGCCGAAGCCCTTCGCCGGCGGAAGAAATGTCCACGAGTCGCTGAACGCCGGATGTCTGCGAAACGCCGTTGATCGTCATAGTTGCTCCTTGGGGAGCGAAGTCTCCACGACAATCGCCCTCTGGGTAAACCATAGTCATAGCGGCTTC
>JBBQCQ010000273.1:0-5847 GCA_038318835.1 Gemmatales bacterium
GCTTCGAAAAGAAAGTTCTACCCGAACTGGTCAAGGATCAAATCGGGGTACTCGGGATGAAGTCGATGGGCGACGGCAGCATCCTGAAAAGCCGGACGGCGACGCCGGTCGAGTGCCTGCACTACGCGATGAACCTGCCCACATCGGTCGTGATCTCCGGCATGGAAAGCCTGGCCCTGCTGAAGCAGAACCTGGAGGCCGTGAAGACGTTCCAGCCGCTGACCGAGAAGCAGGTCGCGGACTTGCTCGCCCGCACGGCGAAGGCGGCCGGCGAGGGGAAGTATGAGCGGTTCAAGACGACGAACGGCTTCGACGGCACCGCGAATAACCCGAAGTGGCTGGGGGCCGTCGATCAGGGGCCGTGAGCGACTGACCTTTCAGCCAGGTTTACTTCGCGGTGGCCCCTTCGCCGAACAATTCGTCGAGCTGGCCGAGGGTGGCCAGATCGACGACGGCCTTCCACTGAGCGTCGAGCGATTGCAGATAGGTTTGCAAAGCTTGCGAGAGGCTCTGTTGCGCCACGACGATGTCGTTGAAGCCGACCTTCTCCGGCTCGACCTGGTAGCGGCGGATGATGGCTTGATAGGCTCGTGTCAGGCTGGGGATGATCTCGGTGCGGTAGTTGGTCGCGATCTGCGTCGAGGCCTCGTATCGGCCAAAGGCTTCCGCGAGGCGGGCGGTCAGGTCGTTCTGCGTGACGAGCACCTGCTGGCCGGCCGCCGCGATCCGGGCCTGGGCGGTGTGGATGTTGCCCTGGTTGCGGTCGTAGATTGGCAACGACACACCGATTTGAACCCCGAACTGATACGTCTGCGCGAGGTTGTCGTACTGCTGGTAGGTGTTCGCTGCCACGTCTGGGATCGGCGTCCGCTTCTGAAGCACGAGGTTCGTTTGCGCCTGGGCCACGTTGTTCCGCGCGGTCAGCAAGTCCGTGTGCTGCTCCAGCACCCGGCACCGGAGGGCTTCACGGTCGAACGTCGGCGGGGGCACGTCGGCCCGGCCGGCGAGGGGGGCACTCGCCAACTCTGGGCGACCGACAGCGGCGGCGAGTTGCTTCCACGCGGCCTTGTGAGCGGCCTCAGATTGAGCCAGCGCGTTCCGCGCCTGCATGGCCTGCGCGTACAGTTGCAGTGGTTCGTACCCGGCGGCTTCTCCGGCCGCGACTTGTTTGAGTTGCAGTTGATACACCTCGTCCGCAAGAGCCGCGAGCGAGCGGTTCACCTCCAGGCTTTGTTGAGCGACGAGGGCCGCGAAGTAGTGCGTGCGCACGGCCGCCGAGACCGTGACCTCGGCCTTCCGCACATCGACGAGCGCGTTGATGTAGTCGAACCCGGCCACCTGCTGCGTGAGTGACAGTTTGCCGGCGGTCTTGATGAGCTGATTGATGAACCCGCCCTGCTGGCCCGCGCCACTGCCCGGGCTGCCGGGTGGGATGCGCAGCGATGGCTGAACCTGGTCCGCCTGGTAGCCGACCGTAGGGTTGGGATAGAGGCCGGCCTGAATCACGCGGCCGAACGCTGCATCGCTCTCGGCCTTCGCCCGGCGGATGACCGGGCTGTTCGCCAGGCCGAGCGTCTGCAACTCGCTGAGGGTGGTTGGCGTGGCCGACTCCATCGGCAGCATGGCCGACGCTGGGCGAAGCACCGGGTAGGTGTCGCGGGTGATCTTCTCCCGCTCCGCCGGGGTGGCCCCCTTCGCGAACTTCGGCGCGGCAACCGGCGGCGCGTTGGCCCCCGGCAGACCGGGCGGCAAGTCGAACGTGGGCCGGCCGGTCGGATTCACCTTCGGGAGAGCAGCGATGGTTGGCGAATTCGTGCCGAGGACATTCGCCGAGAACTGGTCGGCCGGGCCGGTCGGCCGCGGGAGGTGGCCGCTGGGCAGGCAAACTTCGCGGGTGGCACACCCGGTTAGCGTCAGTGCCCCGACACAGGCGAGGAGGTTCATCTTCCGAAGCGCGCGATTCATGTGTCAATTTCCCCGGTCGATGAGGAATGAATCGACGGGAACGGTTGGTTGACGTGAGCGAATCCCGCCGGTTGCGGGAGATGGCTAAGCTGACCGAGCGAAGCGGAAGCATAGGTCGGCTTGCGGTGACGTGGAATTTCTGCTACCGCTCAAGTTCCGCGGCCCATCGGCCGACGGGGTCTGTTTCCCAGAACAGGATCGTTCTCGAATGTCATCCCGGTTTGTGTGGATTGTTTTGGTGCTGATTCTCGGGCGTGATCGAGTGTTTGCGCAAATCTCGTCGCCGCCGCCGGTCAGTCAGCGGGCGTCGTCGGGCATGCCGTTGGCCGAGGCGTTCACCCCGGACACCCTCTTCCCGAAGAAGCCGGACCCCTCGCCGCCGCCGCCGCCGCCGCCGCCACAAGTCGTGGTGCCGAATGCGGCACTTCCCATTCCCCCCGATGGCGGATTGCTGCCGCCGCCGGTGGTGGTGGTGTCGCACCCGCCGCCGCCGAAAATCTGGTCGGGTAGTGCCGACGTGGGCCTGAACGGAGCGACCGGGAACTCGGACATCTTCAACATCCGCGGCGGGTGGAACGTGCGGCGGAAGACCGAGCGAAACTCACTGACCTCCGACCTCCAGTACGTGTACTCGCAGCAGAACGGCACGGCCCAGAGCCATCAGGTGCTGTACAACGCCCGCGACGAAGTGCTATTCCCCGGCAGTCGGTGGTCGGCCTTCACGGCGTCGCAGATCGAGTACGACGAATTCCGGGCGTACCGCTTCCGCGTGGGCGTATACGCCGGGGCGGCCTTGCGGGTCATCGACGAAAAAGACCTCACCTTCAAGCTGCGGAGCGGGGCTGGGGCCACGCGCGAACTTGGCACCGATGGGTCGCCGAGTCGATGGCTGGCCGAATTCTTGATCGGCTACGACTTCCGCTACAGGATGAACGACCGCTCGACGATCGTTTCAATTCTGGACATCTACCCGCGGGTCGAAGATGTGCGGCAGTTCCGGATGCGGGCACGCTTCGCCTACGAGTATCTGCTCGACCCGACGATCGGGGCGATCTTCCGCGTCGGCATCCAGGACCGCTACGACAGCGACCCCGGTAATGCGAAGCGGAACGACCTGACGTACTTCACGACGCTCGGCGTGAAGTTCTGATCGACGCGTTGCCGTGCGATACGATGTCAGGATGAAAACGCTCCTGCCTGCACTCGTCGTCGCCCTTCTCGTTCCCTCGGCGTTCGGCCAGTGGAAACTCCATCCGTCGAAGGTCGAATCCGACTTCCGCGGGCTGTGCGCCGTCTCGGACAAGATCGCCTGGGTGAGCGGCACGAAGGGCACCGTCGGCCGCACGACTGATGGCGGCACGACGTGGCAGTTCACCACGGTTGCGGGGGCGGAGAAACTCGACTTCCGCGATGTGGAAGCGTTCGGCGAATCGACGGCGACGATTCTCAGCATCGGGCCGGGCGAGGACTCGCGCATCTATAAGACGCTCGACGGCGGGAAATCCTGGTCGCTTCAGTTTCAGAACACCCACCGCGACGCGTTCTACGATGCGCTCGCCTTCTGGGACGAACAAAACGGCCTCGCCCTCAGCGATCCGGTGAAGGGGCAGTACCGGCTGATCGTCACCGCCGACGGCGGGGCCACCTGGACGCCGTTGCCGACCGACAACATGCCGGCCGCTCTGAAAGGGGAAGGGGCGTTCGCGGCGAGCGGCACCTGCCTCGTCACGCACGGCGAGAAGGAGGCGTGGTTCGTCACCGGCGGGGCCAAGTTCGCCCGCGTTTTCCACACGGCCGACCGCGGCCGGCACTGGACGGTGAGCGAAACGCCGATTGCCGGCGGCGTCGAATCGGCCGGGGCATTCTCGATAGCCTTCCGCGACCGCGACCACGGCATCATTGTGGGCGGCGACTACCGCAAGCCGCAAGAGGGCGGGGCGACCGCAGCCATGACCACGGACGGCGGTAAAACCTGGAAGCGCATCGACCCACCGCTGCCGTTTCGGTCGGGCGTGGCCTGGGCAAAGGATCGGTGGGTAGCCGTCGGCACATCCGGGAGCAGTGTTTCGCGCGACGACGGAGCGACGTGGGTGGAACTGGATCGCGAGAATGCGAACAGCGTGGGCTTCGCGAACACCGGCGACGGCTGGTTGGTCGGTCCGAGGGGGCGAATCGCGAGGTTTGAGAGGAAATGACGCGGCCCGCTCCAGTTGGAGCGGGCCGCGGGTCAGAGCAAGTCGCAGTTACGAGCAACCGCAGTTCTCATCCTTCGCCTTCGCGTCGGCCTTTGCTGTCTCGGCGGCGTTCTCGGTCTTCTGAGCGGCTTCATCCGCCCGGTTTTCGGCCTGGTGGGTTTTTTCCTTCACCCAGTTCTTGGCCTCTTCGGCCTTCTCGGCCACTTTGTTCCCGACCTTCGTCGCGGTTTCTGCAACCGCATTACCGGCTTCGGCCAGCTTGCCGCGAATGGTATCCGCCATGAGAGAACTCCTTGCGTTGGGGTGTCATTCATCAGTTGGCCCTGCGTGGGCCGAACGGAATTACACTTCGCAAGAGCTGTGCCAATCGACCGGCCGCGTGTCACGAAAAAGCTGCGTAGTCTTGCTCGGTCCACTGATAGTCGATCAGGATTTGCTCGCCGGCCGCGATAGGTCGAATCGCCCGGAACACGATCTCGCCGCGCAATAGTCGCCACGAGAAGGTAGCGTTCGCGTCGGCCGAGTGGTTGTACAACGACCCATACCCGAGCGCAACTGCGAGTCGGTCGCCGTTCTCGCCCCACTTGAAGACATAGTGGACCAGCACATCGAGCGATTCTTCCTGAACGCCGGGCGACAGCACGAGGACCGGGCAGACCTCGATCTCCTCGCCGGTGCGGAAGGCACGGCCAGCGAACACGCCCCGTCCCATGCCGCGAACTTTTTTGATGACGAGAGGTTGTGCGAGAGCGGCTCGCGGGCCGAGGGCAGTCATCGACGGGGTCCACACGGGTTGGGGCAGATGCCACCACGATAATGGCACGGAAAAGTTTCGGTGAGAGCTTCAAAGCGTTTGGATTGGCGGCCCGACCCGCTTCCCGCGACCGCCCAAACCTTCTACGCGGTGCAATTCCTTTACAGGGGAGACTCGAGCAACAGCCCCCGTGTGAAAGCTGTATCGGGGCGTGCGAGTGTAGAGTTTTACGGATGCCCGGAAAATTAGCTTCGCGATACACATCCTAGAGCATGGGCATTTTCCGTGGGTGTGTGATGGTCGGGCCGAACTCACTCTCGGTTCGCACGGCTTGCCGATCTTCGCGAGCACGCTCGGTCTGTTCCACGTCGCCCCGGCCGAGGATAGCTCCATGTGCCGGCTGGGGATGCCGGCGGCATTCTCACGAGTCATCAGTTCCGCGGCATCGCCACCATCGCGGCCGATTGAGGCGGCGGCTACACCGACGTGACCACGCGAACCTGCAAATCCGCGAGATCTCCGCCGCCCACGGACCCAACGCGGTCCCGGTCTGCAAGACCTGGTCGGCGAGGGCACGAGCGTGCCGGCCGGCGTGTACTTCCGCCTGCCACTCGGCGGCAACAACGGCCACATGGCCCTCGACGTGGACCATGCCTCCCTACACGAGGTGATCGCGAAGCAAGGAAAGATGTCGGCGGACACGGCGAAGGAATACGTGAAGGAGATGAGCAAAGACAAGCGATACCAGCGGGACGTGTATTGAGACGGGTGTAACCGCGTTTCCGGCGTGGGTCAGGCTTTGAATCCGGCGTAGCCTTCCACCAGTTGCCGATGGGGATGGACACGTTTGGCTCCGTCCTCCTGTCGCCAGAAGCCAAACTCCTCAGCGGCGTCGGACGCATTGATCGCTCGCAAGTTCAACATCGCTTGCGC
>JBBQCQ010000274.1:0-5814 GCA_038318835.1 Gemmatales bacterium
GTTCGTCGGCATCATGCTCGTCTTCGTTTACACCACGATCGCCAACGAAATCGAGAAGCACTTCCAGGGGCTGACGATCGCTACCTTCTTCATCGGCACGATCATCGTCACGTCGCTGGTGTCGCGACTGGCTCGTAGCCGCGAGTTGCGATTTACTCGCTTCCAGATGGCCGACGTGCAGACGCGCCTGATGTGGGACTCGATCCGCGAGATGGACACGACCGTGCTGGTGCCGCACCGCCCCGGCCGGCGAACGCTGGCCGAGAAAGAGCGGGCCATCCGGCAGGAGCACCGCATCCCGCGGGACTTGATGATCGTGTTCATTGAGGTGGAGTTGAACGACGCCAGCGACTTCGCCCCGGAGCCGGTGATGAAGATTCAGGAGGAAGAGGGCAAGTACGTCATGGACATCACCGGGGCGGCGTCGATCTCGCACACGCTGGCGGCCGTTAGCCTGGAGATGGCGAAGGTCGGCCGGCCGCCGGAAATCCACTTCGGCTGGACGGACGAAAGCCCGGTCAGCGGCACCCTCGGCTTCCTGCTGTTCGGCGAAGGCAACGTGCCGTGGATGGTCCGCGACCTCATCAAACGCGCCGAACCCGACCCAACCCGCCGCCCGCGAATCATCATCGCGGGGATGTGACCCGCCCGGCGGGCAGCCATCGGAAATTCGCTCACCCGCTGCGGGCGGTCTGGATTACCGCGTCCAACTGGTTCACCACGTCCGTCTCGCGGGTGGCCAGGTCGTTTACTTCGCATCGGTCGTCGGGCTTCAAGAACAGCACCGGCGGCCGGGGTTCGTCCGCGTCCTCGGGGTGCTGGGCCTCCGGCCGCAGGTAGGCCCACTCGTCGGTGCGAATCGCCCCTTCGCTTGCCCCGTCTCGCGTCAGGACGCTGACGGCGTGCGGCCGAACGGCGGTCGTGTCTCCCTCCCAGTATCGTGTGAGGTCGTGGCCATCGAGGCCGGCGGGGATCGGTCGCCCGAAGAGGGCCAGCAGGGTCGGCATCAGGTCGGCCGGTTGCGTGAAGGCGTTCGATCGCTCGCCCGCGAATGTCCCGTCGGGGAAGCGCACCAAGAGCGGCAGGTGAACCAGTTCCTCGTGCAGCCACGGCCGGTGCGGCCCGATGACGCCGTGTTCGCCCAGGGGATAGCCGGCGTCGGCCGTCAGGATCGCGACGGCCGACGTGAGCAGTTCGAATGCCCGCCCCAGGTCGGCGTCGAGTTTCGTGACCACGGCCGCGAAACTGCGGTGCAGCAACTCCCACGCGGCCACGTCGTCGCGGTCGAACCACCCGGTCGCCGGATCGGCCCACGGTTCCGCGGCTTCCTCATCGGCGTCCGGTTCTTCGCCGACCAGGTCTGCTACGTAAGCCTCGAACACCGCGGCCGACACATCCCACGGCGGCAGGAGTGCGTCCACGTCCACCCACAACAACCAGTCGTCGTGGGCCGCGAGTTCGTCCAGAACGGCCGGCAGTTCGTCCGCAAGGGCCGGGGGGCCGTCGCGAACGTCGAACACTTTCCCCCAGCCCGCGTAGTACTCCGGGGCGGCGGCGTTGGCCGGGCGGTTGGCCCGCACGAGGGCCGTGAAGATGCCGGCATCCTGCAAGATTCGTAGCAGGTCCGGCGTCGGCTCTGCGGCTGGGCGGAATTGATCGCGGCCGGTGTGCCATGCCCGACGCGCGGCGGCGGCATCCGGGCAATCGGAGATGTGGCGGTCGAAGACGACACCCTCCGCCGCGAACCGGTCGAGGTCGGTCGTGATGACCCACTCGTTACCGTAGGTGCCGAGCCAGCCGGCGGAACAGCCGCGAAGAACGAAGACGACGACTTGCATGGGGTCTGGGGTCCGGGGTCGGGGGTCTGGCAGAAAGATACAGGACGGGGGCGAAGAGTCACGCCTGCCGCGCCGCCGTGCATTTTTCTGCCCGACCCCCGACCCCAGACGCCAGACCCCGCATACCCTATACCCCAGACCCCTACCCGTTCGAGAGGTGACTAGTGCTCGGGCCGATCTTCATGCGGGAGCTCGTGACGGTCCCCCGCAAACGGGGGCACTTCGCGTCCCGTGCCGCGCTGCTCGGTCTCCTCACGATCCTCGGCATCACGCTGTGGCAGGCGACCATCGGCTTCACGAAGACCGCCACCCTCGGCGAGACCGCCCGGTTCGGCCTGCTCCTGTTTCAGGTGGTCGTTTACGTCGAACTCCTGCTGCTGCTCTTCTTCGCCGCCCTGTCGGCCGCGAGTACGGTTTCGCAAGAGAAAGACCGCCGCACGTTCATCCTGCTGCTGCTCACCGAGATGCACGACTACGAGATCGTCCTCGGCAAACTCCTCGGCAGTCTGCTGCCGCTGACGGCGATGCTGCTCACGTCGGTGCCGGTGCTGGCGATGCTCTTGCTGCTCGGCGGCATCGACCCGTGGCAGGTGATACAGGCGGCGCTCGTGCTGGCGACGGCCGCGTATGCCGCCGGGTCGCTCGGTGGCCTCATCGCCCTGTGGCGAGAGCGCACCTACCAGGCGCTCGCGTTATCGGTACTGTGCCTCGTGTTGTACATTTGCTTCGCGCTCGCCATCGGGCAGATTGGGCCGCTGATTTCCGCCGAGGTGAACTGGCCGGTCGTGCAGGCGTGGTTCGACCCGTTCATCGTGATGCAATCGGTCCTGGAACCCCCCGCCGGTGGGTGGGCGTTCCTGCCTCCGGCCTATGGTTTCTCGCTGGTGATGATGAGATACTTCGTGATCCTCAACGTCATCGGTGTGTGGAAACTGCGGAAGTGGAACCCGTCCGGCGAGCCGATCATGCAGCGAGAAGGGCCAGGCGTGGACCCGGAGGCGAACCTGACCGGTGACGAGTTGAAGCAGTTCCGGTCGAAGGCGCACGCCGCCCCCGGCACCGTGCGGGCCGTCGGCAAAAACCCGATCTTGTGGCGGGAAACACAGACGCTCGCCTACGGTCGTCGGCCGCTGCTCGTGAAACTGGCCTATGGCATCGTACTCGCCCTCGTGCTCTACTTCGCCTACGGCGAACTCACGCAACCCGGCGGCCGGGCCGCCTACGCCGCGGCCTACGGCCTCGTGCCGGTGACGGTGTTGAGCATGTTGCTCATCGCCGCTCAGGCCGTCACGTCGATCACGTCCGAGCGCGACGGCGGCGCGCTCGACATTCTGCTCGTCACCGACATTTCGCCCTACGAGTTCGTCTTTGGCAAGCTCCTCGGCGTGCTCCAGAACACCTGGCAGTTCATCGTGCCGCCGCTGGCGATGGCTGTGTACTACGCCTTCGCCGGCGTGCTCACGAAGACGCCCACGGACCTCGGCCTCGCCGAGCGATTCGTCTACAATCTCGCCCCGATGATCGCCACCGCCGGGGCGGTGCTGGTGCTATTCGCGTTCGCCGTGGTGCTGGGGTTGCACGTGGCGTTGCTGCTCACGAACAGCCGGTTGGCCATCGTGAATACCCTCGGCACGGTCTTCTTCCTGTGCGTCGGCACGCTCATTTGCATCTACACCATCGTCATCAACGGCGGCAGTTTCGCGAACCAGTGGCTGAGCTTTATCGCGTTCCTCGTCCTCGGCATCGGCGGGCTAATCTGGGTGCTGAGTGCCGACCGGCCCTCCACGGCCTTGACAATCGGCAGCGTGGCGTGTCCACTGGCGATGTTTTACTGCGTGACGAACATCCTGATCGCGAAGCCCGGCACCGACGAATCGGCCGACCCGCTCGTGCCGTTCCTGACACTGGCCGCGGCGTTCGGCTGGACGATCGCGGCGATGCTCGTGCCTCTGCTCAGCGAGTTCGACGTGGCCCTCGGCCGCACCACGGCCGCCAACGAGGAATGACGATGCGTCTCTTCCCTCTGCTGATCCTGTTGGCATTCACCCCGTGTTTGTCGGCCCAAACACCGAAGACCTTCCCGCCCGGCAAGCACAAGGGCGGCGAGCTTGTTCACGTGAAGGGCTTGCCGGTGCTGACTGTTCGCGGCACACCGCAAGAGATCGGCGAACAGTTCGGGGTGCTGGCCATCAAAACCGCACCCGGAATCGACGACCTGCTGCACGAGTTCCTGAAGGACTCCGGCCAGGCGGATGCTTACGACGGCATCAAGCTCCTCGCCCGGCAACTCAAGAAGAACTACCCGGCGGACCAACTCACCGAGATGGAAGCGGCCGCGAAGGCGGGCGGGCACGAACCCGACCTGTTGTACTTCGCCAACGCCATCTACGACCTGTCGAGCGGCCTGGGCTGCTCGACGATCGTCGTCGAGCCGGGCCGCAGTACCGCTGGCGGGCCGCTGTTCGGCCGGTTGCTCGACTGGCTGCCGTCGAAGGGGCTGCCCGAACACACGCTCGTGGCGGTGTATCACCCGACCGGCAAGAAGGCGTTCGCCACCGTGACGATCTGCCCGATCACCGGGTGCATTTCGGGGATGAACGAAGACGGCCTGACGGTGACGCTCAACGAGATTCACCTGAAGCAGTCGAAGGATAAGCCAGCGTTCAACTGGAAGGGCACGCCGACGCTGTCTCTGTACCGTCGGGTGCTGGAAGAGTGCGGCACGGTCGCCGAAGCGGAGGCGCTGCTGCGGAAGGCCGAACGGGTGACGACCTCGTGTATGACAGTGTGTGATACGACCGCCGGGGCGGTGTTCGAGATTTCGCCCAGGACCATCGCTGTGCGGAAAGCCGAAAACGCGGTGTGTGTTTGCACGAACCACTTCTTCACCGACGCGCTCGGCATCGGCGAGACGTGCAAACGGCTGGACACCCTTGTGCCGTTGCAGAAGGGCGTATCGAAGTTCGGCGTCGCCGACGTGTTCGCTGGCCTCGACAGTGTGAACGATGGGAAGATGACGATTCAGGCGATGGTCTTCGAGCCGAAGGCTCGGAAGCTGCACCTGAAGATCGGCGACTTGAAGGAGTCGGCGACCAAGAAAGAGACCGTGACGCTGGAGCTGTTTAGGAAGTAAAAACGGCATGCGGAGGACGCGGACCTTCGGACCCGGATGAAAACCGGATAAAACCAAACCCGATTTTTTGTCTTATCCTGCGTTTATCCGCGTCCTCCGCGTGCCGTATTCTAGACTTGAAACACGCCCGTCTTGAACGCCCGCCCATCGTCGTATCGCGTGGCAATCGCCAGCGATTCCAGCAGCACGCCCCGCGTCTGCTCCGGCAGCACGATTGCGTCCACCCACAACCGGGCGGCGGCATAGCGGATGTCGGTTTGCTGCTCGTACCCGGCCTTCACCCGATCCCGCAGTTCCGCCAACTCGGCCGCTTCGGGTTCCTTCCCCGCCCGCTTCAAGGCTTGCACGTGCACGTCGAGAAGCGTGTTCGCGGCCTGATCGCCGCCCATGACGGCGTACCGGGCGGTCGGCCATGCGAAGACGAACCGCGGGTCGAACGCCTTGCCGCACAGGGCGTAGTGCCCCGCCCCGAACGAACCGCCGGTGATGAGCGTGACCTTCGGCACGACGCTGTTGCTGATCGCGTTGACGAGTTTCGCCCCGGCCTTGATGATGCCGGCCTGCTCCGAGTCGCGGCCGACCATGAACCCGTTGACGTTCTGCACGAACAGGATCGGCACCCGCGTCTGGTTGCAATCCATGACGAACCGGGCGGCCTTCTCGGCGGAATCGACGTAGATCACGCCGCCGAACTGAAGGCTCCCGTCGGCCGCCTTCACTCGCTTCTTCTGGTTCGCGACGACGCCGATAGGCTTCCCGCCAAGGCGCCCATAGCCGCAGACGAGCGTCTCGCCGACTTCAGCCTTGTACTCGGCGAAGGGGGCGGGATCGAGGATGAGGTTG
>JBBQCQ010000275.1:0-5795 GCA_038318835.1 Gemmatales bacterium
GGTGTGATCCGGCTGAACAGTTCCGGTTGCCCAATAGCTCTGGGGGCACTCGCGGAGCGAGTGCCCGACACTTAGTTGCCGGTCTTCACCGCCGGCGTCGTCGGTGTCGCCGGCGGGGCGGCCATCGGCACGTCGGCCTTCTTATTGGTCGGCAGCGAAGCAGGCGGTTCGGCTGTGGCCACGGGGAGGCCCTTCGCTTTCTTCCACGCGATCACGTCGGACTGCACCACCTTCAGGGCTTCCGTTAGTTGCGGGTCGTACCCCTTCTGCCAGTCGGCGAACGACGGCTCGACCAGCACATCCGGTTGCACGCCCTCCTTCTCCATGTTCACGCCCTTAGTCGTGAACACGCCGGTGCGGGGCACACGGAAGCTCGACCCGTCGATCAGGCGGGTTTGATAGGTGCCGATGACGTGCCCGCCGGTCGCCTGGCCGACGATCTTGCCGAGGCCGAGGCTGCGGAAGGCGTGCGGGAAAATCTCGGCGTCGCTGTACGAGCGGTTGTTGATGAGCAGGCTGACCGGCTTCGACCACTTGCGGTCGAAACTCCGCATTACCCACCCTTCGCCGCCGTTCCTCTGGCGGAAGAGCGTGTGCTCCTTGCCGACGAGGTACGCGAGCACCTGATCGTGCGTGAACCCGCCGCCGTTGTTGCGAACGTCCAGCACGATCGCTTCCTTGTCGAAGTTGTCCGAATAGAGTGCCCGCACGAAGGTTTCCAGCCCCGCCTCGTCCATACCGGGGATGTGAATGTACCCGACCTTGCCGCCGCTCTCTTTCGCGATCTGGGCGGCGTTCGCGTCCACCCAGCGGTCATACATGAGCTGGCTGATGCGGCTGCGGTCCTCGCCCTTGACCTCGACCCGCCGCTTCCCCTTGCTGTCGGCCACATCGAGCAGGACTGTCTCGCCGACCTTATTGTTCAACAGTTGGCTCAGGTTCGTCTTGTCACTCAGGGTGGTGCGGTCGATGCCCAGGATCACGTCGCCGGCCTTCAGGTTCAGGCCGCGTTTGTCGGCCGGGCCTCGCTTCAAGATTTCCGCGATCTTCAAGCCCGGCCCGGCGAAGGCTTCGTCGAAGATCAGCCCCAGGTCAGCCGTCACCTCGTCGGGTGCCGGCATGCGGCCCGAGATGCCCAGGTGCGAGGCGTTCAATTCGCCGAGCATCAGGCTCACAAGTGCGTAGAGGTCTTCCCGCTGGGCGACGTGCGGCACCAAGTCGGCATACTTCGCCCGCACCTTCCGCCAGTCGGCCCCGTGGTGCTGCGTGTCGTAGAAGTAGTCGGACAGCGTCCGCCAACTCTGGGCGTACATCTCCTGAAATTCCTCATCGCGGTTAATCACCATCTTCGCGGAGAAGGGCACCTTCAGCGGGTCGGCACTCGCCCCACTGCCGAACACCGACGCGAGCGCACTCGGCGTCGGCGAACTGCTCGCCCGGATGCCGCGTAGTTCGCCGGACCCGTTGAGGAAGTAGATCATGCCGCCGGCCCGCTTCGACCAGCGGATGCCGCGGGGAGACTGGCTGCCGGTGGTCAAGCGGGTGACGCTGCGGCCGTCGGTGCCGGCCACCCACAGGTCGTCGCCGCTGGAGAGCGAGCGGAAGGCCACCTGCGTGCCGTCTGGCGAGATCGACCCACCCTCGGCCGTCATGCTGCTGACGCGCTCCGCCCGCTGATGGATGTCGTCCCAGTCGATCTCGGCCGAGCGACCCGGCGAACTCCCGTCGGCCGACGGCTTGTGCAGCGACAGCACGTGCATCGAGTAAGTGCCCCGCCGCTGGCTGAGGAACGCGATCTTGCCGCCGGTGTTGCTCCAGGTTACGTCGCCGTTGTAGGTCGCGTAGCGGGTGACGTTCCGCGGCGGGTGCGAACCGTCGATCGGCTTGATGAAGATTTCGCTGGCGAACGAGCCGTCCATCTTGGCATACACCAGGTTCTTTCCGTCCGGCGACCAGTCGTAGTCCATCACTTGCACGTCATCCACGACGATCTTCGCGTCCGAGCCGTCCGGCTTCATCGACCAGAGTTTGCCGCCACGGAGGAACGTAACCAGTTCCCCCTTCGGTGCGAAGCTCAGGCCGGTTTCTTCGTCGGGCGTGTCGGTCAGCTTCGTCGTCTTGAACTTGTGCGCCTTGGTCAGTTCTGGGTTCTCGGCGTCGTCGGGTTCGAGCAAGTACAGATCGGTCACGCCGGAGCGGTCGGAGGCGAAGATGATCTTCTTGCCGTCCGGCGACCAGACTGGCGACGAGTCGAAGGCCGGGTGGTCGGTCAGCCGCGTGGCCTTGCCGCCGGTCGGCACCTTCGTGAGGAAGAGTTCGCCGTGAACGACGACGACCGCGTGCGACTCGTCTGGCGACAGCGCGAACTCGGTCGCGTCGCGGGTGTACGTGACGGCTCGTTCGGTGTTCGCCTTGTCGTCGGCGTGGACCTCAATCGCAAGTTTCCGACTCTTGCCGGTGTTCGTGTTCACCACGTACAGGTCGGCCCCGCACTCGTACACAATCCAATCGCCGTTCTTGCTGATGCGGGCACGTCGGACGAAGTCCTCGCCGTGGGCCGTGAGAGCCTTCGGCAGTGTCGTGGATAGACTCGTCGAGTCGGGTTGCACGTCCTGCACGACGACGTTCGCGAACCCCGGCTTCTCCGGTGTCTCGCTGACGTAGAACAGCTTCTTGCCATCCGACGACCACATCGGCGACGTGTCCTGGCCGTTGAAGGTCGTCAACTTGCGGGCGTTCGAGCCATCGACGGCGGAAATCCAGATGTCGTCGTTCGACGACCCGCGATAGCCCTTGCGATACCACAACCCCGGCCCGCGAACGAATGCGACAGACTTTGCGTTCGGCGAGAAGTACGCTTCCTTCGCCTCGAAAAGGTTCAACCGCTTCTCCTGGCCGCCCTCGACGGGCACCGTGTACACGTCCTGGCCGATGGGGTAACTCGAAGACCGGGTGGACCCGAAGACGATGCTCTTGCCGTCGGGCGTCCAGCCGTTGACGATGTCCATGCCGCTATCGAAGGTGAGCCGCTTCGGCTTACCGCCGTGGACGGCGACGACGAACACGTCGTAGCTGCCGTGGCGGTTGGACGAGAACGCGATCTGCCGGCCGTCGGGGCTGATGCACGGGTACAGGTCGTGGGCCTCATGCATGGTCACAGGGCGGGCGATACCGCCGATTGCCTCGACGGTCCAGATGTCGCCGAGGTAGCTGAACGCGATGAGTTTGCCGTCCGCGGAGATGTCCGGCGTGCGGGCGAAGCGGATCGGATCCTGGGCGGAAGCGTGTGAGGCGACCGCCACCGCGAGAACTGCCGTCAGTAGGAGTCGCAACATGGCGGGGGTGTCCTAGGTATTGGAGCGGGACCGTTTACCCATCTTAACAGTCGGCTGGATGGTGCGCGTAGGGCGAGGGAGAGATTTGAACGAGGAACGAAGAGTAACGAAAAAAAATCTCACGCAAAACCGCCAAGTCGCAAAGTAGAGAAGACAACCGAGCAGAGGAGAGATTTTTGAGCCGCTGCCGGGCGAACGCTCCCTCGATCTCGCGAAGGCTTCGCCGACGTTCAAAAAACTCTACTCTTGCTTGTCTTCTTTGCGACTGGGCGGTTTTCGTGAGACCCGTCTTCGTTTTTTACTTGACCCCGAATTCTCGCAGCAACGCCCGGAAGCGGGGGTCTTTCTGGATCGACTCCAGGTCCGAGTCCTGGACCATGAAACGGAAGTCGCGGTAGCCGAGTTCGACCGCTCGGCGGAGGGTCTTTATGGCGAGGTCTCGTTGTTTGAGCATCGCGTAGCGGCAGGCGAGGTTGTAATGGGCCGTCGCATCCTGCGGCCGCACGGCGACCAGTCGCTGATCGACGCGGAGACCGTCCTTAAACCGGCCCTTCACGGTGAAGTTGCTCGCCTGAGCGCGGAGGACTTCCGCGAAGTCCGGGACGCGGGCGAGGAGGGAATCGAAAAATTCCAACTCGAAATCGACTTGAGGCCGCTCGGCCAACATCGCCAGAGCAGAGCCACGGGAAGGTTCGGGAGAGGGATTCGGTCTCTTACCAGAGTTAGGCATGGCGATCCCCGGTGAATAACTCGTCCTACGGGATCGGCTGGGCCGAGCGAGGGCCGGCCACAGCCTTACCCACATTTTCGAGTATACCGCGAAGAATCGCCACCCGACAACGGCAGAGACAAAATCGCGGCCACATTTTTGCCATCCGGGTGCGGTGGCACGGCCGTACATGCAAGAAGCCCGGACATCGTGTCCGGGCTTCCACTCGATCATTCATGGAGGCCGTGAGAACTCAGGCCTCTTCGACGACATCGTCCTCTTCGTCGTCGTCATCGTCCAGGTCATCGTCATCATCGTCGTCGAGGTCGTCGAACTCCTCGTCGTCGAGGTCGTCGAGGTCGTCGTCATCGAGGTCGTCGTCATCTTCCAAGTCGTCGTCGAGGTCGTCATCCAGATCGTCGTCGAGGTCATCGTCCTCGTCGTCATCTTCGAGGTCTTCTTCTTCTTCCTCAGTCGCGAGGCGGATGTTGTCCACGCGACGGGCGTCCCATCGACGTTGTTCGGCCGCGAGTCCGGGCAGTGTCAGCAAGAGTCGAGCGGTCATTCGGTACTTCCTCCGTCTCGTAAAGGGGACTGCGGTTCGCCGGGATTGCACACCTATCGGCGTCCGCTCGTCGAAACTCCAAGAATCACACCAGGCACCCCGAGAAATTCGAGGGCCTGGGTAATGTCAATCGCGAGTCCAATCAAGGTCACGGTGACTCCTCCGGCAAAAGGGTGCGAACACCGGCCGGGGTCGATCCGAGGTAGACGCTTCTTAGGAACGCCCCGAGGTGTGTCAAGAAGATTCACACGAAATTCCCGCCCCGGTCCACACGCCCTCTCGGCGGGGCGGTATCCGCGACGTAAAGAGATATTATTGTTGATTTTACATCGCCGGGAGTGGGTTCATGCCAGACACCGATTCGACCGCCGCGGCTGAAAATTCCGAGATGCCCCCGCCGGACACTTTTTTTCTGAGCGGGGCCGGTCCACGACTCGCGGATGGCGGGCCGATTTACAAGGAATCGCCCCCCGATCCCGCCGTGTTGCCGCCCGGTCGGATGGCTGAACCGTGGAACACCGTGACCGCGTTTTTGTTCGTGCTGATCGTCCTCGCGTGGGCTGTTCGATTGCGTGGGAACTATCGCCGGCATCCGTTCGTGGTGGCCTGCCTGCCGGTGCTGTTGGCCGGGGGCATCGGCGGCACGCTCTACCACATGCACCGCTCGCGGTACGCTTACTTTATCCTGGACGTGGTGCCGATCTCGCTGCTCGGCTTCGCCGGGGCGATCTACCTGGCCGTCCGCCTTAACCGGCAGGTGGGGTGGGTGCGGTGGCTACGGGTCAGCGTGACCGTCGTGGCGGTGGTCGGCTGCTACTTCTTTCTGAACGGCGTCCTCTTCCGCGGGTTGCTCGGCCGGTTCGGCGGCAACCCGCACATGGTCGTGAACATCTCCTACGCCTCGCTCGCGGTCGTGCTCCTGGTTCCGCTGGTCGTGGCCCTCGTGCGCACGCGGTTCCGCCACGGCGGGTTAGTGTTGGCGGCACTCGCCAGTTTCGCCATCGCGTGGTTCATGCGCCTGGCCGACAACAGCGGCTACGGCGACCTACCGATGGGCACGCACTGGCTCTGGCACGTCTTCGGGGCAATCACGACCGTCGCCCTCATGGAGTATTTCCACCGCCTGGAACTCGAAACGCTGGAACCGGCCCACTACGATAAACACTATCTCTCCTGAGGAGTTGTC
>JBBQCQ010000276.1:0-5787 GCA_038318835.1 Gemmatales bacterium
GCACGGCTTCCGGCGGCTTCGCCTTCGGATCAACCTTGATCTCGGCGACGGCCGGCACCGCCACGGCTGGTGGATCGTCGGTGGCTGGCGGCGGTGCCGGCGGTGAACAGCTGGCACCGCCGAGGAGGAGGCCGACCGCGATTCGGGAGAGGGTGCGTCGCGTCATTATTTCCCCGCCGCTTCGAGAACGAGCTTCACGGCCGTGCCTTCTTTCGGCAGCAGGTCCTTGTTCGTTTCGAGCTTCAAATACTTTTCTTCCTTCATGGTCAGACTCGATTGAAGTACGGTTTCGTCCGTCACGGGGAAGATGGCGATGAGCGTGCCAGACAGGTCGGCACCGTATTTCTTCTCCGGCTTGTCCGGGGCTTCCTGCGACATCACGCTGCCAGTGAACCGGAACTTTACGGACTTCGGGAATGGCTTCTTCGTTTTCGGATCGACGAGGAACTTGTCCGGCGTCAGCCTCTTCGCGGGTCCGTCGCCGGCCGGCACTTCGATGGTGACGATCACATCGGGGCCGACCGCCTCGGTGCCTTCGCCCTTCGCCGGCTTACCGGGCTTCAGGCCGGCTTCTTCGAGCGCCTTGTGAACAGCACTCGGGTCGGCGTCGATGGTGACGACCGTCTCGTGGGCCTTCTTCCCCTTCGGGTGGCCCCACCCGGCGATGAGTTCGATCGGGTAGATTTCGGTCAGGTGCGCGAGTTTCCGCGGAGCGATCTTGGCGTCGATGGTGACGGACTTTTTCTCTTTGTCCACGGTCACGCCGGTCTTCTTGTCGTCGGCGTGCAGAACCGGGGAAAGAGCGAGGAAAGTGCCGAGGAGAAGTCGTCGCATGTCAGGCGCTCCGCGCAGGTGGGTGCTGTTCAGCGTGGCGACTTGGGCCGACGAGTCAACCGGGGGAGAGGATTTTGCTCGAAATGTGATGACCGAACGCCAGGTCGGGGCGTCCGGCCACGGAGTACTACTCGGTCTTCTTACGCACGGCTTCCATCGGCTTGAACTTCTCGAATTCGTCCTTGCTCAGGAACCCGTCTTTGTCCGTATCGATCTTCTCGAACGTCTTATCGGCATCGAACTTTTCGGCGGCCTTCTTACCCCGTTCGGCCGCTCGACCGGCGAGCAGTTCCTTGATGCCCTCGATACCTTTCGTGTATTCGTCCTTGGACAGCTTGCCGTCCTGATCGGTGTCGAGCTTCTCGAACAATTTGCCTTTATCGATGGGGCCGGTCTTCCCCTTTTTCGCGGGTTTCGTGTCTTCGGCAAACGCGCTGAGAACGCTCACACCGAGCGCGAACCCAGCAAACAGAACGATTTTGCGGACCATGGGAACTCCCTGCGAGGATGTCCGAACACAAAATGAACCCTGACGGGAGAGCGAAGTTACGCGCCGGCCCGCAGTTTTTCGAGGTCGTGCCAGAAGCCAGGGTAGGTCTTCGCCACGCAGCCGGGGTTGCGAATCACGACGCCGGGAATCTTCAGCCCGACGAGCGCGAGACTCATCGCCATGCGGTGATCGTTGTACGTGTCCACGGCACACCCCGTCAGGGGCCGCGGGTGAATGGTGAGGCCGTCGTCGCGCTCTTCGACTTCCGCCCCGAGCTTGCGCAGCTCCGTGGCGACGGCGGCAATGCGGTCGGTTTCCTTGTGCCGAATGTGGGCGACGTTGCGGATCGTGGTCGGCCCGTCGGCGAACAGCGCGACGACGGCGAGCGTCATGACGGTGTCGCTGATGGCGTTCATGTCGATGTCGATGCCGCGGAGCGGGCCGGCGTGCGACACACAAACGCCCTCGGCGGCGTACTCGACGCGACAGCCCATCTGGGCGAGAACTTCGACGAACTGCACGTCGCCTTGCAGCATGTCGCGCGTCATGCCGCGGACGGTGATGCTCCCGCCGAGGATGGCGGGGAGGGCGAAGAAGTACGACGCGGCGGAAGCGTCCGGTTCGATGGCGTAGCGGGTAGGGTTATGGTCGCCGTCGCTACACGGGACGTGATAGCGGTTCGGGCCGACCTTCTCGACGGGTAGATTCCACTGCCTCATCATGGCCAGCGTCATCTCAATGTACGGTTCCGAGACGACAGGGCCGTCGATTTCGATTGTGATTGGTTCGTCGGCAAACGGGGCCGCCATCAGCAGCCCGCTCAAGAACTGACTACTCAGGCCGGCCCGAATGCGGACCGTGCCGCCGTGCATGCCGGTAGTTTCGATCAGGACCGGCGGGCAGCCGTTGCCCGACTTGCTGATCGCGCGGACGCCCGCCAGTTGGTTGAGCGCGTCGAGGAGGTCTTGAATCGGCCGCTCGCGCATCCGGGGTATGCCGTCCAGGCAATACCGGCCTTCCCCAGTTGCGACCATCGCCGTGAGGAATCGCATCGTCGTGCCGGAGTTCGCGACGAAGAGATCCGCGGACTCAGCCGGAATGCGTCGCCGTTCCTGGAAGAGAAAACGAATCGTCGGTTCAGCGGCGTCCCACTGCGGTTCGACGTGAAAACCGAGTTTCTGCAACGCCGTCACCATGACTTCCGTGTCTTCGCTTCTCAACGCCCCTACCAGCCGGCAATCCACATCCATCGGTGTCAGCGCCGCCAGCACGAGCGCGCGGTTCGTGATGCTCTTGCTGCCGGGGACGCTCACCACGGCGTGCGGCGAGTGCGTCAGCGGCACGATCGGCAGTTCGACGGGGTAGGTGAACTCGGACATCAATTTCGGATCCCATTTTTACGTTTATCGTTCGTCGTTTTGCGTTGGTGGGAACAGGACCAAACCAACCCAAGACGCAGGAACGATAAACGCAAAACGAAGAGTCAGTACGTCACCCGCACGAGAAATAATCCCTGCGGTGGGGCGGTCGGGCCGGCCTCGCGGCGGTCCATGCCGACCAGCACGTCGCGCATCTTTTCCTCCGGCCAGTAACCGTGGCCGATGAGGTACAAGGTGCCGGTGATGGCCCGCACCATGTTGTACAGAAAGCCGTCGGCTTCCACCTCGACCCGCACGCAGTCGTCGTGGCGGGTAGCCGCCACGTACTTGATCGTCCGCACACTGCTAAGGCGGTTCGGCCATTGCGTCTCGAAGCAGCGGAAATCATGTCGGCCGAGTAGGCACTGGGCGGCCCGATTCATGCGGTCGGCGTCGAGTCGCCGCCGCGGCTGCCAGGCGTACCGCCGCAAGAACGGGTCGGGAATGCGGCTATCGTTGATGACGTACCGATACAGCTTCTTCACCGCGTCGCGGTTGGCGTCGAACGCCTGCCCGGCGTCGTCGCAACTGGTCACGGCCACATCGTCGGGTAGCTTCGCATTGACGGCCTTCACCATCGTCTCGCAACTCAGTTTGGTGGCCGTGTAGAAGTTGCACACCTGCCCGATGGCGTGAACGCCGGCGTCGGTGCGGCCGCTACAATTCGCGCGAATGCGTTCTTCCTGCGTGATGCTCTGCACCGCTCGCTCGACGGTCTCCTGCACGGTCCGCACGCCGGGCTGCGTCTGCCAGCCGGAGAAGTCGGTGCCGTCGTACTGAACGATCATCTTGAGATTACGCATGGTAAAACCGTCATCGGTGATTCGGGATTGGTTATTGGACAAGAACCGGCCGCGTGCAGGTCTTCGGTTTTATCCAATAACCAATCCCGAATCACCGATGACGAAGCTCAGCGAACGATCCCGCGGCGGACCAACTCTTCCGCGCACTGCACGGCGTTGCTGGCCGCGCCTTTGCGCAGGTTGTCGGCGACGAGCCAGAGGTTGAGCGCGTTCGGGTTCGACGGGTCGAGCCGGACGCGGCCGACGAACGTGTGGTCGCTGCCGGTCGCCTGCAACGGGTGCGGGAACTCGCCCTTCGTCTCGTCCATGAGCACGACGCCAGGAGCACTCGCCAGCGCCGCCTTCGCGTCGGCCACGCTCACGGGGCGGTCGAACTCGATGTTCACGGCCTCGCTGTGCGCGACCTTCACCGGCACCCGCACGCAGGTCGCGCTGATGCCGAGGGCCGCGTCGCCGAGAATCTTCTTCGTCTCGTTGACGACCTTGTTCTCTTCTTCGGTGTATCCGTTGTCGTCGAGCGTCCAGTCGAGCGTGATGACGTTACCGGCCAGTTGTGCGCGGTGCGAGGTCGGAGCAGGGACGGGCTTGCCGGTGGCGAACGCGAGCAGTTGGTTCTCGAAGTCCGCGAGTCCCTTCGCGCCTTTGCCGGAGGAAGATTGGTAGGTGCAGACGACGAGCCGCTTCACTTTCGCGAGGGCGGTCAGCGGCTTCACGGCGACCGTCAGCGGGATGGCCACGCAGTTCGGGTTCGCGACGATGCCCTTCTTCGCGCGGTGCAGTTCCTCCGGGTTCACTTCCGGCACCACCAGCGGGCAGTCGGGGTCCATCCGCCACGCCGACGAGTTATCGACGACGATGGCCCCCGCTTTCGCCGCGATGGGGGAGTACTCTTTGCTCACGCTCGACGGCGTGGAACTGAGGACGATCTGCACGCCCTCGAAGGCGGCCGCGTGGAGCGGTTCGACCGTGTATTGTTTGCCCGCGAACTCGACGGTCTTCCCAGCCGACTTCTCGGACGCCAGGAACTTGATCGTTTTCACCGGGAATTTGCGTTCCGTCAGCACCTGTCGGATGAGATCGCCCACCGCCCCGGTCGCCCCGACCACCGCCACGTTCACGGCCACGGAAGTACCCTCTGGGAGAAAAGAGACAACGGGTATTTTCCGAAGTGAGTGAGGAGCGACAAGGTGAAGGGGTTCGCTCCACCGTCGTTTTGCATTTTTCGTTCGTCGTTTTGACTTGATCGGGTCATGAAGAACGACCATCAGCAACTCGAAAGGTCGAAACGAAAAATGCAAAACGATCACTTCACGTCGCGGTACGGCTGGCCGATTTGGTAGAGGTTCAGCCGCGCTTCGTACTCCGGCTTCTCGTCTGGCGGGACCATGTCGATCACCTTCTGCTGCCACTTCACCGCGTCGTCGAATCGGCCCGCCTCGGCATAAGCGGCCGCGAGCGTGTCGAGGAAGCCGGGGTAGCGGTGGTCGGTCAGTTCGCACGCGCGAATGGCATCGGTCGTTGCCTTGGTGCCGTCGCGCAGTTCGGCCATCTGGCAGGTGGCCCGTAGCCACGCGAGGTAGTTCAGCGTGTTCGCGTCGTCGGGGTCGATCTCGCGGGCCTTCTCGTGGTCGGCAATCGCCCCCGCGTAGTCGCCGAGGCCATAGTGGGCGGCCGCGCGAAGGTTATACGCGACGTCGAAGTTCGGCCGCAGTTCGATGGCCTTCGTCGCGTCGGCCAGCACGTCCGGCCAGTTCTCGCTGCGGCGGTGGGCCGAGGCACGGGCGGCGTAGGCCCGCGCGCTCTCCGGCTTCTTCTCGATGGCCGTGGTGAAGTCGGCCACCGCCCGCACGGGGTCGAGCATTTCGAGGTGGGCGTAGCCCCGCTGGATGTACGCCGTCGCGTCGGTCGGGTCGAGTTCGATCGCCTTCGCGAAGTCGGCCAGAGCGTTCTCCCAGTCCTTGCCGCGGGCGTACGACAGACCGCGGTTGTACACCGCCCCCACGTCGGTCGGGTCGCGGCGGATCGACTCGCTGAAGTCGGCGACCGCCTTCTCTTGCTCGCCGAGTTCGGCGTACCCGATGCCGCGAAGGTTGTATGCCCGCGGCTCGTCCGGGTCGTAGTGGATCACCCACGAATAATCTTCGACCGCCTTGTGGTACTCGCCGCGGTCGGCCCAGAGCCCTGCCCGGTGCCAGAACGCCGCGACGGACGTGGACGGGTCGGAAACGGTGACGGTCATCCT
>JBBQCQ010000277.1:0-5773 GCA_038318835.1 Gemmatales bacterium
TCTCCGCGTGCAGGTGGCCGAGCAATACCAGGTGCTCGGCCGCCTCCGCGTGCAACCGGTGAAACTCGTTGCGGGCGGCGACGGCCACCCACGACGCATCGCGGTACGCCCGGAACAGCAACTTCAATCGCTCGATCTCGCGGGCCAGCAACCGGCTGCCGCACGCGGCCGCGATGGCGTCGTGCAAGTGGCTGTCGAGTTCCTTCGCCTGCCGCACGAGTTGCAAGCCCGGCTGCTGGCCGAGCCGCGATTGCAGGTCGCGGACTTGCGTGGCGATGTCCGCCCACACGGCCGGCTTCACCCGCCCGCAGGCGGTTCGCACGGCCTCGCACTCCAGCACGCGGCGAATCTGGCAGACTTCCCGCACATCTTGTTCGGTCATCCGCCGGACGACGGCCCCGCGGTTCGGCAGCAAGTCGATGACACCGATGCCGGCCAGCGTGATGAGGGCCTCGCGAATCGGCGTCTGGCTGACGCGATAATGGTTGGCGAGTTCCTGACCGATCAAGTGCTGGCCGGCCGCGAGTCGGCCGGTGAACACGTCGGCAAGCATGGCTTGCACGAGGGCCTCACGGCGAAGGCCGTGATCCCATTTTGCAGGGCCGGTGCGAGTGCGAGTAGCAGACACGGTCGGGAGCGTACCGGGTGGGGTGGGTATTGGCAGCGTAACCCGGCCCTCCGATGGCGGCAAGAGGATTCTATAAAATCGCGCCGTTCGCCGGGCTGTTCGATACATTCCCGTCATCCCTCCCCGGAGACTCTCTCATGTCCCTCCCCAATCGTCGCCAGGTGCTCGCCTCGGCCGTCGTCGGCGCGACCGGCCTCGCGTCTGCGGCCGACGCCATCGTGAAGAACGGCCGTATTAACCAGTCCATCTGCTCGTGGTGCTTCACCGCCCGCGGCGAGAAGTGGTCGCTGGACAAGGTGTGCGAAGTCACGAAGGCGCTCGGCGTGGGTTCCGTCGAACTGCTCGACGCGAAGGACTTCGGCACGCTCCAGAAACACGGCCTGATGTGCGCCATCACCTCCAACGGCATGGGCTTCCCCCGTGGCTTCAACAACCTCGCCCACCGCGACGAACTCGTGACGAAGACGAAGGCCGCTCTCGATGCGACCGAGGCCGCGAAGTTCCCGAACGTCATCGGCTTCGTCGGCATGAAGTGGCTGAAGCCAACTGACCCCAAGAGCGGCGAGATTACGAAGGACGACGCTTTCAAAAACTGCGTGGCCGGGCTGAAACTTGTCGCAGGGCACGCCGAAAAGGCGGGCGTGACCCTCTGCGTCGAGCATCTGAACAGCCGCGATGGGTCCGACCCGATGACCGGCCACCCCGGCTATCAAGGCGACGACCTCGACTGGGTCGTGAGCATCCTGAAGGCCGTCGGCTCACCGCGGGTGAAGCTCTTGTTCGACATCTATCATGTGCAGATCATGCACGGCGACCTGATCCGCCGCATCGAGGAGTGCAAGGAGTTCCTCGGCCACGTCCACACGGCCGGCAACCCCGGCCGCGGCGAACTCGACGAGTTGCAGGAGATCAACTACCCGGCCGTGATGAAGAAGCTACTCGCGGTGAAGTACGCCGGCCACGTCGGCCAGGAGTTCATCCCGACCCGCAACCCGCGCGAAGGGCTAACCCAGGCCGTGACGATCTGCGACGTGTGAACGCCAAAGCACACGCGGACTCGACATGGGAACGTGACACGTAACCACGGGCAGGTGCTTACAGCCGGATGCCACCCGACACGTCGAGCCAGGTGCCTGTGATCCACCGGGCATCTTCGCAGGCCAGCAAGAGGGCCGCGTCGGCGATGTCTTCTGGTTCGCCGATCCGCCGCAGAGCGGTCGCGGCGATCTCTTGCTTTTCCTCTTCCTCGGTCTTACCACTCTTCGCGCTGTTCATGTCCGTCCGTGTCGAACCGGGGGCCAGCACGTTCACGCGAATGCCCTTCGGCCCGAGTTCCGCCGCCAGGACGCGGGTCATCACGTCGATGGCCCCCTTCGTCGCGCTGTAGACGACCGCACCAGGGTAGGCCATCCGGCTGATTGCGCTGCCGACGTTGATGATGCACCCGCCCTTCGTCATCGCGGCGGCCGCGTGTTGGGCCGACAACAGATAGCCGCGGACGTTGAGGTCGAAGTGCTTATCGATCGATTCGGCCGTTACGTCCTCCAGTGGCTCCCGCTGCATGATGGCGGCATTGTTCACGACGATGTCGAGCGTGCCGAACGCCTTCGCCGTGGCCGCGTACAGTTCCGCGATCTGGGCCGGCTGACTCATGTCGGCCTTCACCGCAACCGCCTCGCCGCCGGCCTTCTTGATGGCCGCCACGACTTCGTTCGCTTCCTTCTCGCTGCTGGCGTAGTTGATGACGACCTTCGCCCCCTCGGCCGCGAACCGGGTGGCGATGGCCGCCCCGATGCCGCGAGCCGAACCAGTGACGAGGGCAACTTTGCCGGCCAGACGCTTCTCAGACATGTGTGCAACTCCTGGGATGGTGCGGGCGGGGCTTGGGTTATCTTCGGGAGCGGAGGGGGTCCGGTAAGGGATCATTTTCGTGGATCGGTCCGGTAAGGGATCATTTTCGTGGATCGGTTCCGCCGACCGACAGTTTGAAAAACCGAGGGCGGCCGGTGGCCGTATCACCTTTGGGCCGGTGCGCTCGGAACGGCCCGCTTACCTTCCGGAGACGATCATGGCCGGCATTACGAGGGCCATCGGGGACCAACCCCCGAACCCCAATCGGGACGAAGTTCGCCTCGTCCAGCAGTTGCTCAATAAGTATCGGACGACGCCCTTGCGGCCGATCGAGGAGGACGGCCGCGAGGGGCCGGAGACGAAGGCCGCGATTGAGGACTTCCAGCGGCGGGTGGTGAAGATGCCACACCCCGATGGCCGCGTGGATCCGAACGGGGCGACGTTCAAGGCTCTGGCCGGGGACAAACCGCTGCCCCAGAAGCCAGCCGGAAACACCGCTCCGGTGGCCCTCGTCTTCCGCCACCAGGGCAAGCAACCGACGGGCGTGACCGGCCTCGCCGGGGCAAAGGATACGAAGACCGCCACCCGGTACGAGTCGCTCGTGAGCGTGACCGGCGGAGTCATGGGAAGCTTCAAGGGGTCGATTTACCCGGACAACATGGACATCAAGGGCAGGCTTGTCGACGGCACCTACGACCTGTACCTCGGCTTCCACAAGCCAAGTACGCCGAAGGCCAGCGATCTCGTCATGCGAACGAACGGCTTCCGGGCGGTTCTCGTCGTCAATGCGAACCGGGCGGTCTCGGTCACGAGCAACCTGGCGTCCAAGAAGACGTCCGACGGCATCCACGTCCATAACGGGTGGGCTAATTGGAAGGCTGACGTCCCCATGTCCGAGGGCTGCCTCATCCTCCACCCGACGGACTGGCCGGCCTTCATTCAACTCTTCCTCGACGCCTACCCGGATTTGGCCGACTGGACCGCGGGAGGCGGCCGGCTTGGCAAGAAGATCGGGACCGTCACCGTGATGCCCTGACCCCGCCGCCGGCCGTAGAATGGCAGTGACCACCCTTGCCCCGCACGAAGGTTCGCCATGCTCGGTCGGTTTTTTAGCAAGATCAAGAAGGGCCTGTCGAAGACCCGCAACGTCTTCACCGGCGTCGCCAATCTCTTCACCGGCAACCATCGCGTCGATAAAGACTTCCTGGCGAAGCTCGAAGACCAACTGCTGCTCGCCGATGTCGGCACGACCGCGGCCACGGCCATCGTCGATGGCGTTCGCAAGGCGTTCATCGACCGCGAAGTCGGCGACGACGTGAAGAAATACGTCCAGCAGAAACTCCGCGACCTGCTCGCCGACCCGGCCGAGGGCGTGCGATATGCCGCGAGCGGGCCGACGGTCATCATGATCGCCGGCGTCAACGGATCGGGCAAAACCACGTCCATCGCGAAGTTGGCCAACCGCTTGCAGGCCGACGGCAAGAAGGTCGTGGTGGCCGCGTGCGACACCTTCCGGGCGGCGGCCGTCGAGCAACTCACGGTGTGGGCCGGTCGCATCGGCTGTGAGATTGTCAAGCAGCAGCAAGGGTCCGACCCGGCCGCCGTCGCCCACGACGCCTGCGAGAAGGCGAAGGCCAAGAACTTCGACGTGCTGATCGTGGACACGGCTGGCCGGTTGCACACGCAGACGCACCTGATGCGCGAACTGGAGAAAATTCACCGTATCGTGCAGAAGCAAATCCCCGGCGCACCGCACGAGGTCTTCCTGGTGCTGGACGCCACGACCGGCCAGAACGCCGTCGCGCAGGCCGAGCAGTTCGGTAAGGCCGTGCAGTGTACGGGTATCGTTCTGTCCAAGCTCGACGGGTCGGCGAAGGGCGGCGCGATCTTCGCGATCAAGCAGAAAGTCGGCCTCCCCGTGAAGTTCATCGGCGTCGGCGAAGGTCTGGACGACCTGGAACCGTTCGACCCCGACGCCTTCGTGGCCGCGCTGTTCGAGAAGGGATAGCCACCCACCGCAACCTCCTCTTGACCCCGGCTTTCGGACTGCGATACCATCGGCGGCAATTCCGCACCCGCCGGGCCGAGGTCGCATGAAAACGGTTCTCCGATCCCTCCTTCGCGATACCGTCCTCTGGCGGTCCGTCCGCGGCCTGAAGCGGTCCTTGGCTGCTCCGCGGAGCGACGCACCCCTGGCCGCCGAGGGGTGCCGCGGGGCCGTCGCGTGGCTAAACCCGCCGCCGTCGAGCGAGGCAAACGCCGCCCTCGACGTGCGGTTGCGGCTCGAAAATCAGTCCGGCATCGCGTGGAGTTCGGCCGGGGCTAACCCGGTGACGGTCCGCTGTCAGTGGCGGACGCGGCTCGGCGACGCCTTCGACGCGGCCCCTACGGTCTTGCACCTGTCGCGACCGTTGTTCCCCGGTGAACCGCAAGAAGTGGCCGTGGCCGTGCCTGCCCCGGATGTGGTCGGGGACTTCACGCTCGAAATCGGGTTCGTTCAGGGTAATCAGACCTTCGCCGCAATCGAGACGGCCGTGCCGGTGGTTGGCCCGCGGACGACGGACATCGACTACCACGCCGTCTTCCGCACCGCGAACTTGGCTGACAATCACTGGTGGGTGGTCGGCGCGTACCACAGTCAGGAGCAGTACGAAAAGTCGTCCCGCGAGCGGTTGGAAATGCTCATCAAGCACGGGCTGACGCCCGACTCGCGGGTGCTGGACGTGGGCTGTGGCACCGGGCAGATGGCCGGTGTGCTGCTGCCGTACCTGTCCGACCGCGGCGGGTACGCCGGCACCGACATCGGCACCGAGGCCGTCGCGTTCTGCAACCGCACCTTCCACCGCCGCGACTTCCGCTTCCGCCGGGGCGGCCTGACGAGCGTGCCGTTCGACGACGACGGCACCTACGACGTGGCCATCTTCTTCAGCGTCTTCACCCACACCTTCACCGACGAGACGGCCCTGTTGCTGACCGAAGTGAAGCGACTGTTGAAGCCCGGCGGAGTTGTGATTGCGGACGTGATTACGTCGCCGCTGGTGGAGCGCGGGGCCGGGCACCGGGGCGAGATGGTGGTAAACCGTGACCACTTCCTGCGGCTGGCCGCCATGCTCGGCTACACCGCCGACGTGATCGGCCGATGGCCGTGGAACCGCCACGCCGAGCGGTTCATGTTCAAGCTGCGGCAGGGGTAGGGCCGCGTGGCGGCATCGGCGATGGCGAGCGGGTGGCGTAAGCCCCCTGATTCTGGATGCGCCAATCCCGAGAATCAGGGGGCTTACGCCACCCGCTCGC
>JBBQCQ010000278.1:0-5760 GCA_038318835.1 Gemmatales bacterium
GCCGGTCCACAGGTCGAGCGTGACGGTCGGCTTCGGGTCGTCCGCGAACGACACGGACGCGAAGAGGAAAAGGACAGCCAGGGAACGCATGAGAAATCTCCGGGAGGGTGGGGGAGGGCGTGCCTACAATCTCGATATGGAAGTTCCCGCGATCCGCACCGTCGGTTTGACCCGCCTCTATCGAAAGCCGCGCAAGGGCTGGCTGCGCCGTAAGAAGGCCGAGGAAGTCAAAGACTTCGTCGCGCTCGCCGGCGTGGACCTGGAAGTTCGCCCCGGCGAACTGTTCGGCCTGCTCGGCCCGAACGGGGCCGGCAAGACGACGCTCATCAAGATTCTCACCACGCTGCTCGCCCCGACGGCCGGCACGGCCGAGATCGACGGCCTCGACGTGGTCACGCACGCCAAGCAACTGCGGCCGATCATCAACATGGTGTCCGGCGGCGAAACCAGTGGCTACGGCATCCTCAACGTCCGCGAAAACCTCTGGATGTTCAGCCGCATTTACGGCGTGCCAAACGACCTGATCGCGAAGCGAATCGACCGTATGCTCGGCATCGTCGGCCTGACCGAAAAAGCGAACTCGCGGCTCAGCCACCTGTCCACCGGCCAACGGCAGAAGATGAACTTCTGCCGCGGCTTCATCACCGACCCGAAGATTCTCTTCCTCGACGAGCCAACGCTCGGCCTCGATGTGACGGCCGCCCGCAACATCCGCGGCTTCATCAAGGAGTGGATGAAGGAAAACCCGGCCCGCACGATGCTGCTGACGACGCACTACATGGCCGAGGCCGACGAACTGTGCGACCGCCTCGCGATCATCGACCAAGGCAAGGTGCTGGCCTGTGACACGCCGGCGAACCTGAAACGGAAGGTGCAAGAGTACCCGATCTTCGAGCTGAGCCTGTCGCCGGGTCGCGATGTGGTCGCGGACATCTCGAAGCTGCCCGGTGTCCATCAGGCGACACGAACGGAAACGCCGACGACGGTCGAACTGAAAGTCGCACTGATGGAAGACGCGATCATCGGCAGCGTCGTGCAGGGCGTGATCGCCGGCGGCGGCAAGATTCAAACGCTCAAGAAGGTCGAACCCACCCTCGAAGACGTGTTCATCGAGTTGGTGGGGCACGGCATCAACTAACGACAAGCCTGCAGCGCAAGCAAGGGTTGGATGTCTCCCCCTTGCTTGCGCTGCGGGCTTATAGGCTGCGGGATTGCCGTCAGTGTCGGAAGTGTCGCACGCCGGTGAACAGCATCGCGATGCCGTGCTTGTCGCAAGCGGCGATGCTCTCCGCGTCCTTCACGCTGCCGCCCGGTTGCACGATGGCCGTCACGCCGGCCGCGACCGCGAGTTCGACATTGTCCGGGAACGGGAAGAACGCATCGGACGCCAACACCGACCCCTTCGCCCGGTCGCCGGCCTTCTGCACGGCAATGTCTACCGACACCACCCGCGACATTTGCCCGGCCCCAACGCCGACGAGTTGCGTGCCGGTCGCCAGCACGATCGCGTTCGATTTCACGTGCTTGCACGCCAGCCACGCAAACCAGAGGGCGTCGCGTTCGGCCTGAGTCGGCTGTCGTTGCGTCTTCACCTCCCACTTCGCCACATCGTCGGCCCCCACGTCCCGCGTTTGCACGAGCAGACCGCCATCGACTCGGCGGTAGTCTAGCCCTTCCGGCGAACCGGACAGCGGGCCGGTCTTCAGCAGGCGGACGTTCTTCTTCCAGCCCTTCAAGAGCGTGAGTGCTTCCATCGCGAAATCCGGCGCGATGATGCATTCGACGAACCGCTCGCCATTCAGGATCGTCTTCGCGGTCGCCTCGTCCACGTCCTGATTGAACGCGAGGATGCCGCCGAAGGCCGAGAGCGGGTCCCCGTCCCACGCAAGCTGGAACGCCTCCGCGAGCGTTGCGGCAGTGGCCGCCCCGCATGGGTTGTTGTGCTTCACGACGACCGCCGCCGGCCCGCTGAACTCGCGAGTCAGATTGATCGCGGAATCGAGGTCGAGGATGTTGTTGTAACTCAGTTCCTTGCCGTGGAGTTGCTCGGCCGTCGCCACGCACGGCCGGTCGATGTCCAGGTCGGCGTAGAATGCCGCCTTCTGGTGCGGGTTCTCGCCGTATCGCAGCGTTTGCAACAGGTTAAACGGCGGATCGAACTCATCGTCCCACACGATCTGATCGGTGTCGGTCGGCGATTCCTCGCTCGCGTCCTCGCTGTTCAAGAAGTATTGTTCAATGGCCTCGTCGTACTGCCGGACGAGTTGAAACGCGACCGACGCCAACTCGCGGCGGAACTCGCGGGGCAGCGAACCGCTGTTCGCGGCCAGTTGGGCGGCGGCTTCGTCGTAGAGGCTTGGGTCGGCGAGGATGGCGACGGCGTCGAAGTTCTTGGCCGCCGCCCGGACCATGCACGGCCCGCCGATGTCGATGTTCTCGATGGCCTCGGCTTCCGTCACGCCCGGCTTCGCGACCGTCTCCTCGAACGGGTACAGGTTGCACACGACCAGGTCGATCTCCGGCAGCTTGTGCTCGGCGAGCGTCGCCATGTGCTCCGGCTTGCTCCGCTTGGCCAACAGCCCGGCGTAGATGGCCGGGTGCAGCGTCTTCACGCGGCCGTCGAGAATCTCGGGGAAGCCGGTCAGCTCGCTGACGTCCTTCACCGGCAACCCGGCGTCGGCAAGGGTCTTCTTCGTGCCGCCGGTGGCGATCAGTTCCACGGCGTACTTCGTGTGCAGTTCGGTGGCGAACTCCACGAGGCCAGCCTTATCGGACACGGAGAACAACGCACGGCGGATCGGACGCAGCATGGAAGACCTTTTCACCGCAGAGGGCGCAGAGGACGCGGAGAGAAACCCGAAGAGAGATATTAAGAATTATTCTGCCGATTTCTCTCCGCGTTCTCGCCGGTGAATCTGAATCACCCGGCCGACGCACCGCACGCGAACGCCGCCAGGGTAGTCGGCCGGTTGCAGCGATCCGACCCGCTGCCAATGGGCGTGCGTCATGCCGTCCATCGGCCAGCCCTCGCGTCGCCACAACAGGCGGAACGCCTCGCGGACCAGTACGATCGAGGCTTGGCGAAGGACACTCGCGTCGAGAATCAGGGTGTCACCGGCTCGTGGTCGTTCGGCCTGATTCAACAATCGCTCGGCTTCGCCTTCGAGGTAGGCGAAGACCTCGTGCGATTGCTCCGCCAGCCGGCCGAGGTTCGCAACGATCTCGGGGTTCATCTCTTTCAGGCCGGGCACCAGGTCGTGCCGGATGCGGTTGCGGGTGAAGCGGCGGTCGGCGTTTGTGGAATCGGTGCGGGCGGTCTGCCCGAGCGACGCCAGGTAGGCGATCACGTCGTCGCGAGTGACACGGAGTAGCGGTCGCACGATCCCGTTTCGCGGCGACGCGGAGTCTTCGGAACGGAGCGCGGGCAAGGATCCCCGCGTCGCCGCGATGCCCCGCAGCCCCTGAATGCCGGTGCCGCGGATCAGCCGGTGCAGCACCGTCTCGGCCTGATCGTCGGCGGTGTGGCCGGTCGCGATCCATTGCCCCTCGGCCCCGACCGAGTGCAGGAACTCGTACCGCAGACGGCGGGCGGCCGATTCGAGATTCTCGTTTGCCGGAACGGACCGGCGGGCCGAACGAAAGCTTACGCCCAACGCCGTCGCCAGTTCTTGCACGAAGACTTCGTCCGCGTCCGATTCTTCGCCGCGAAGCTGATGGTTGACGTGTGCTACCACGAGCGGCCCGCACCCGACGGCGATCAACCCGCGTAACAGAGCCACGCTGTCCGGCCCGCCGGACACGGCCACCACGCCACCGCCCGTCATGCCGTGGGCCGTGAAGAACTCGCGGATCGCGACGGGGATCGTGTCCACAACTGCTCCCAGTGCCGGTACAATTCGGAAGTCCGAACTCGCCTTGATTCTCCGACCGCCGAGGCTATCGTGCCCGATCAAGAACCCCCTGCGGGACCGCCCGACCCGCCGATTGTTCGGCCAGTCCGGTGGCGATACGAGGAACGGCCCTGGGTGCCGGCCACCGAGCGAATCGGCCGGCTCACGCGGGCGTTCCTGGCCATCATGGCGTTCGGCTTCCTGATCGTGTTCGGCCTCGCCGCGTGGATTCACCCGTATACCGAGGACGGCACGCCGCTCACGCAGGCGTCGCACACGCAGTTGGGGATGCCGGCGTGCAACCTGATGGTGATGTACGGCAAACCGTGCCCCTCGTGCGGCATGACGACGAGTTTCGCGCTGTTGGCACATGCCGATGTGTGGCACTCGATGAAGGCGAACTGGGTCGGCACCCTGTTGGCCATGTTCTGGTTGGGCCTGATCCCGTGGGGGTTGTACGGGGCGGTCCGCGGGCGGTTGCTGTGGGTGCGGAACGGGGAAATGTTCCTCACCGTGGCGGTCGGCGTGATTCTCTTCTTGATGATCGCGCGATGGGTGTGGGTGCTGGTGTTCTGACACTCTGGGGGGTTCACGGATGAACCAGACTTTGCTGTGGCTCCGCCGGGGCTGCGTCGCGGCCGTGATTCTGTTCGCGGGGGCCGGGTGCAATCCCGCCTCGCTGAGTTACTTCCTCTTCCGCGGGGACCAGAAGGCCCCCGCCGAGGCGAAGCCGTTCGAGGCGAAGAAGGACAAGCGCGAAGTCGTGGTCGCCGTCATCGTGAACTCGCCGACCGGCAGCCTGGAATTCGCCGGCCTCGACCGCGACATCACGTCGGCCATGGCCCGAGTTTTCGATGAGCAGACGAAGGACAAGAAGCCACACGTCACGGTCGTCAGCCAGACGAAACTCGACAAGTTCCGGGCGTCGCACCCCAGTTGGCGGTCGATGAGCGCGGCCGACATCGGCAAGGAACTCGGGGCCGAGTACACGATCGAAATGACGATCACCGCATTCAACCTGTACGAGCCGGGTACCGGCCGCAACATCTACCTCGGCAAGTCGAGCGCGACCGTGGTCGTCCACGACACGGCCACCGGCGACGAGCACTCGCAATACTTCGTGGATGCCCCGATGGAATCGAAGGCAGCCGACAGCATGCCGGCCGGGCAGTACAAGACGATGCTGGTGCAGAAACTGGCCCTGCGAACGAGCTGGAAGCACATCCCGCACGTGACCGATCAGCGGATCGCGGGCGTGCAATAGTCGGAGAAGTTTGTAGAATCATCGGCGTGCTCACACAGAAGGGGCCGCCGATGGTTCACTGGCTTCGCAACGTCGGCCGGGCGGTGTCCACACTCACGTCCAGCATGTTCGTCACGCTCACAACGTTCGCCCAAACTTATCGGCGCAAGCCGTTCACCACGTCGTTCGCCTACCCGGAACAGCCCGTCCCGATCCGCCCGCGCTACCGCGGGTACCACCGCTTCGACCTGACCACGTGCATCGGCTGCGACAAGTGCGCTCGCGCCTGCCCGGTCGATTGCATCTACATCGATAAGGAAAAGGCCACGCCGCCCGCGAAGGGGTTCGTGGTTACTGGATTCAAGATCGACTACACGAAGTGCATGTTCTGCGCCCTGTGCGTGGACCCGTGCCCCGTCGATTGCATCTTCATGGGCTCGAATTACGACATCAGCACGTACACCCGCGACGGCTGCGTGGTCGATTACGCGAAGCTGCCGCTGGAAGTGGCCTGGGGCCAGACCGCGCTGAACCCGACCGCCGTGCAGGAATCAAAGCGCGTGAGCCTGCCGGTGTGGAAAAAGACGGCTACGCGATCCATCATTGCGGATTCGACATGACCGATCT
>JBBQCQ010000279.1:0-5735 GCA_038318835.1 Gemmatales bacterium
TCCTCGACTCGCCGGTCGAGGACTTCCGTGCGGCGGTTCATGAGTGCCCGCGAGGAGATCAGGCCGACGAGCTTGCCGTTCAGCAGGACCGGCAGGTGCCGCACGCGGAGCTTCGTCATCATGCCGACGGCTTCGTCCCAACCCACGTTGCCGGCAATCGTGTACGGGTCGGCCGTCATCCAGTCGGACACGGGGTAGTCCCGCCACCCCGGAATAGCCGTGAGGACGCGTTTGAGTAGGTCGCGTTCGGTGAAGATGCCGACGAGTTTTGTTTCGTCGCGGACGACGAGCACGGCCCCAATGCGGTTGCGGTTCATGACCCGCAGCACATCTCGCACCGGGCAGTCCGGGGCGACCACGATGGGTTCGGGTTGCATGACCTGTCGCACCGTCAGTTCCGCAGACATCAAGCCATCCCACAGGGGTCCGAGGAATTTTCGGAATTCCTCTTGTATCTTTCCGTCTGTTCTACGTTTATAAAACATGAAGTCTCGTTCCTCCGACACCGGACCGCGATGCCCTCACCGTTACTTCAGGCCGCCGCCCTGCCGTTCCGCGACGGTCACGTGTGTATGGTCACATCTCGCCGCAAGACTCGCTGGGTGATCCCGAAGGGCCGAATCGATCGCGGCCACACGCCGGTGCAAGCCGCCGCCACGGAAGCGTGGGAAGAGGCCGGCCTGATCGGCGACCTCCGCCCGGAGAGCGTGGGCACCTACCACTATGAGAAGCTCGGTCGAACGCACCTGGTGACGGTGTTCGTGATGGATGTGACGATCGAACACCCGACGTGGCCGGAATTCCGCGAACGCACCCGCGAGTGGGTCTCGGTGGCCGAGGCGATGGCGCGAATCAGCGAACCCGGCCTGCAAGCGATCCTGCGGGCCGCAACGAACATCGGCGGCACGATCGGCCCGCCCGTGATCTCGCCGACCTTCGTGCCGAGTGGCAGTTAAGGCAGCACATCTACGACCGCGATGGCCGCAACGGCCGTGCCATCGAGCGTGATCGGCACCGCCTGCCCAGGGGCGTAGGTCGTCAGGCTGCCGAAACTCGGCACCGCTGTCGGGCCGGACGGCTGCGAGTACACTTCGACGCGGCGGTCGATCAGGTTGACGATCCAATACTCAGTCACGCCGTTCGCGGCGTAAGCCCGGAGCTTGTCCCCGCGGTCGTACCCGAGCGAACTGTCGGCCACTTCCACGAGCAGCCCGAGTTCGGTCGGTCGCGGGTGACGAACTGCGAATGTTCTCGCGTCGCCGCGGACGACGGCCGCGTCCGGTTCCGGTTCGCTCACGTCGAGTTCGATCGGGTCTTGCACTCGAACTCGCCACCCCGCGGGTAGCGACAGTTTGAATGCGTCGAGTAATAGTCCCAGGGCTGTAGCATGCGGGGGTTTGATGGTCATCTTGGTCACCAGCAGGCCGTTGAGAAGTTCGACGCGATCGTTTTCCGACAGAATGCCGGCCGCGGCCATCTGCTCATACTGCTTGACCGTGATCGTGTATAGTTGCGGGCCGCTGGCCAGGAACAACGGCGGGGGTGGAACGGCCGCCGTCGGCACGACCGGGGGCGTCACGGGTGGGGCGGCCACTTTCGGCGGTGGCGTCTGCGGCGGGGCGGCGATGGTGGTGGACATGATCGAACTCCGAGAACGCGAACGGCAACGGGATCATACCCGTTGCCGCATGAAGACTGCAAGCCGGCGGGATGTTACTTCTTCGCCGCGATCGCTTTCATAACGGCGCTCCCCAGGTCGGCCGGGGTGGGGGCCACGACGATGCCGGCCTTCTGCAACGCGGCGATCTTCTCCGGGGCCGATCCGCTGCCGCCGCTGATGATCGCACCGGCATGGCCCATGCGGCGACCGGGCGGGGCCGTCTGGCCAGCGATGAACGCGGCCACCGGCTTCTTCACGTGCCGGGCCACGTACTCGGCCGCTCGCTCCTCGGCCGTGCCGCCGATCTCGCCGATCATCAGAATCGCTTCCGTGCCGGGGTCGTTCTCGAACATCTCGAGTAGGTCGATTTGCGTCGTGCCGATGATCGGGTCGCCGCCGATGCCCACGCAGGTCGATTGCGAATAGCCCATGCCCGTAAGCTGGAACACCGCCTCGTAGGTCAGCGTGCCGGAGCGACTGATGATGCCGATGCCCTTCATGCCGGGAGGCGTCGGCTTGTGAATGTAGCCGGGCATGATGCCGATCTTGCACTGGCCGGGCGTGATGACGCCGGGGCAGTTCGGCCCGACGAGGCGGCAGCCGGGCTTCGACAGCAGGTACCGCTTGGCCTTCGCCATGTCCAGCACCGGGATGCCTTCCGTGATGGCCACGATGAGCTTGATGCCGGCGTCGGCGGCTTCCATGATCGCGTCGGCGGCTAGCCCCGGTGGCACGAACAACATGCTCGCGTCGGCCCCGGTCTTCGCGACCGCCTCGGCGACCGTGTTGAAGACTGGCAGTTCCTTGCCGGTGCCGGTGGACTTCCACATCTGGCCCCCCTTCTTGGGGGTGACGCCACCGACGAAGTTGCTGCCGTACTCCAGGCAGAGGTTCGTGTGCTTGGTCCCCTCGGACCCGGTGATACCCTGCGTGATGACGCGGGTGTTCTTGTCGACGAGAATGCTCATGAGTGGGGTCTCGGGTCAGGGAACAAGAGTATCGCACAAAAGCCCACGGATGAACATCCGTGGGCGTTCGGGGGTCAGTCCACTTTGACGTCGTCCACCAACCAGTCGAACGGCCGCTCGCCGGGCACGAGCTTCAGCGCGAACGACTTCTTCGCGGGGCCGAGCAGTTCGCCCGTGACGGTGCCGCCCTCGGTCTTCGTGATGCTGAACCCGGTACAGTTGCCGCGGTAGGTCGTCAGTTTCGTGCCGAGGATGCCGGCGTTGAACGGCCGCTTCTCGCCGCGGAACGGCGGGGCGAGGCGGGCCTTCGCGTCGGGAGCCATCAACCCGGCGGCTAGCGGCGTGTTGGAACCGAGCAATGCTTCCAGGAACGCGGCCGCAGCGAAGGTTGGGGCGTCGCCCGTCTTCGGGATGGTGGCCGGATCGACCTCGGCCGGGAGGAACCAGTCCACCAGCCACGAACCGTTGACGTTGGCCAGCCGCAGCGTGAAGGCTCGCGGCTTCTCGCCGGGAAGGAAGCCGGTAAACAATTGCGAGTTCGCGTCGGCCCCGAAGGCGTAGACCGATGGGGCGGTCAGTTTCCCCTGGTATTGCTTCAGCCAACTGTCGGCTGCGGAGTCGGAGTAGCCGGCGGCCTGATCGGCGTCGAAGACCGGTTCGGCGATCACCTTCTTGAACTGCGGCGTCAGTTGGGCGGCGGTCGCCCCACCTTCGTGGATGGCCTTGAGCACATCCTTTGCGAAGCTCAGCGGATCGACCCCCGGAGTGGCGGTCGGCGTTTGGCCGGGGGTCGTCGCGTCGGCGACTTTCCGCGGTTGGTCCTTCTCGGGCAGGGGCGGGTTGGGCGTCGGCTTCGTACAGCCGACGGTCAGCAACACGCCCACCCAGGTCACGATTCGTACGCGCATCGACGGTCCTTTCCGAGGATCAGGCTTGGGGCGTCGTCGGGCCGGGGAGGGCAAACAACTCGGCGACCTGGCAGGTTCTGGCTTGGGGAACTACTTCGCGAGTTCGACGACCATCTTCGCGGCTTCCGTCAGGCCGGCGGCGACACGGATAGCGGGCAGTTCGGCCTTCACGGCCCCCAGGATTTCGCGAGCCTTCTCGACTTCGTTGCCTTCCAGTCGCACGACCACGGGAATCTGGAATCCGACCTCGCGGCCGGCCTTCACGAGGGCTTCCGCGATGCGGGCACAACTGGCGATGCCGCCGAAGACGTTGACGAAGATCGCCTTCACCTTGCTGTCGCTCAGAATGATGCGGAAGGCTTCGACGGCGTTCTCGGCCGTCACGCCGCCGCCCACGTCGAGGAAGTTGGCCGGGCTGCCGCCGTGGTGGTTGACGATGTCCATCGTGGCCATCGCGAGGCCGGCGCCGTTGACGAGGCAGCCGATGTTGCCGTCGAGTTGGATGTAATTGAGGGCAGCCTTCGCCGCGCGAATTTCCGTCGGGTTCTCTTCGGCCAGGTCGCGGAGGGCTTGCACGTCCTTGTGGCGGAAGCCGGCGTTGTCGTCGAAGTCGATCTTCGCATCGAGCACGACCACGTCGCCCTTCTCGGTGACGGCCAGCGGGTTCACTTCGACGATGCTCGCGTCCTTCTCGAAGTACACCTTCGAGAGGGCCATCATGATCTTCACGACCGGGCCAATCTGGTCGTTCGTGAAGCCCAACTCGAAGGCGAGCTTCTGCGCCTGGAACGGCAGGAGACCCGTCTCCGGCGACACGGGCACCTTGAGGATGAGTTCCGGCGTATCGTGGGCAACCTTCTCGATGTCCATGCCACCGGCCGTGGAGGCCATGAGCACGGGCATGCCGATGGCCCGGTCGAGGACCATGCCGACGTAGTACTCTTTCGCGGGCTTGGCGTCGGCCTGGACGATGAGCGGGTTAATCGCCTGCCCGTCGGGGCCGGTTTGCTCGGTCTTGAGCGGGTACTTGAACATCAACTCGGCGAGAGCCTTCGCCTTCTCGCGGCTGGAGGCGAACTTGACGCCGCCGACTTTCTCCGAGTGGCCGACCAGTTGCCCGGCCCCGCGGCCACCCGCGTGAATCTGAGCCTTCACCATCGCTCCGCCGCCGGCCGCGAGCTTGTCGAAGGCGGCTGCGACCTCGTCCGGCGTCTTGCAGACGATGTGCTTGGGGACCGGCGCACCGTAGGCGGCGAGTAGGTCTTTCGCTTGGTATTCGTGGACTTTCATCGGCGCGGTCCCTGGCGAGGAAGGTGGTGAGGGAGTTATAGGTGCGTCGTTGACTTGTGGCAGAGGGGGTGAGATCATAAAGCCCACGCACGGCCGTGCGTGGGCTTTCGTGGGAGGGAGAAACATGGACTCGGAACCGGCCTGGTTTCACATGACCACTCATACCTATGGGGCGTGGCTATACGGCGACCCGCGGGGTTTCCGTACGCGCCATCACCGCGAACACGTCGAAGGCGACTACAAGCACCGGCCGCCGTCCGGCCAGCACCAGTCGCAGTACGACCGGAGCAAGCGGCTGATGAAGCAGCCGGCCGTGACGCTGTCAACGGATTGGCGGCGGATCATCGGCGAAGCCCTTCTGGAACGATTCTTGGAACTCGGGGCGGAGGTCATCTCTATCGCGATGGGCGGGCAGCACGCACACGTTCAGACCCGGATGCCGCCGGCGTGCCCGCGGGCGTGGATGGGCTTTGCGAAGAAGCACGCCTGGCACGTCGCCCGCGATCGGAACTGGCAGGGCTTACTCTGGTCCAAGCGGAGTAAGGCGACGCCGATCAAGGACCGCGGGCACCAAGAGAACACCTTCGATTACATCCTGCGGCACCGCCACGAAGGCGCGTGGGTGTGGTGCTTCCGCGACCCACTCCCGCCGAAAAGCCCACCCGTCGCGACGGGTGGGCTTTAGACTACATCCATGAACACGACGTCTCTGCTGACGGAACTTGTCCGCCGCCCCTCCGTGAACCCGATGGGCCGCACCGACATCCCGACCGACCTCACGCACGAAAGCCGCGTCACCGACTTCCTGGAAGCGCAACTCCAAGCCCTCGGCGTCGAGTATCGCCGGCAACCCGTCGCCGCCGGCCGCGACAACCTCATCGCATTCTCCCGCACCGATTCGCCGACCAC
>JBBQCQ010000280.1:0-5714 GCA_038318835.1 Gemmatales bacterium
AAGCACCGGGGTTTTTCAATCGGACATCGCACTTCGGCAATCGCAAATCGTGTGCGGGTGTAGCTCAGTGGTAGAGCTCTTGCCTTCCAAGCAAGATGTCGTGGGTTCAAATCCCATCGCCCGCTCTGGTCGAACGGCCCAGCCCCTCGTATCACTCTCAGAGCCGATACAATCGGCCGAGGGAGTTCATCCCCTATTGGCTGCTGTAGCTCAGTGGTAGAGCACCTCATTGGTAATGAGGAGGTCATGGGTTCAAGTCCCATCAGCAGCTCTCGGCTGAGAACGGTTGTCGAAGGTTCCAACAGCGTACGATTCACAACCATGACGGCGGGTGGCGGTCACTGCGTGGGGCAGCGGCCAACGAACTAATCTTTCAGACGACCAACCTCCACGGGTCATTTAACTTCGGAGAATTGCGATGGCGAAGGGTGTATTCGAGCGAACCAAGCCGCACGTGAACGTCGGCACGATCGGCCACATTGACCACGGCAAAACGACCACGACGGCCGCGATCCTCGCTCGCCAGGCGCACAAGAAGCTGGCCGCGCTCAAGAGCTACTCGGACATCGCCAAGGGCGGCACCGTTCGCGACGCGAACAAGACCGTGACCATCGCCGTTTCGCACGTCGAGTACGAAACGCCGAACCGGCACTACGCCCACATCGACTGCCCCGGCCACGCCGACTTCATCAAGAACATGATCACCGGCGCCGCGCAAATGGACGGCGCGATCCTCGTGGTCGCCGCCAACGACGGCCCGATGCCGCAAACGCGCGAACACGTGCTGCTCGCCCGCCAGGTCGGCGTGCCGAAGATCGTCGTGTACCTCAACAAGTGCGACACCGTCGACGACCCGGAATTGCTCGAACTCGTCGAACTCGAAGTTCGCGAACTGCTGAAGAAGTACGACTTCCCCGGCGACGAAACGCCGATTATCCGCGGCCAGTCGAAGGACGCCCTGGAAAACCCGAGCAACGACAGCGGCCCCGGCTCGAAGTCGATCGACGAGCTGATGGAAGCGCTCGATAGCTACATCCCGGTGCCAGTCCGCGAAGAAGACAAGCCGTTCCTGATGGCCGTCGAAGACGTGTTCTCGATCAAGGGTCGGGGCACGGTGGCGACCGGCCGCGTCGAACGCGGCAAGGGCAAGGTCGGCGACGAAGTCGAGATCATCGGCCTCCGCAAGGACAACGTGAAGACGACCATCACCGGCGTCGAAATGTTCCAGAAGACGCTCGACTTCGCGATGGCCGGCGACAACGTCGGCGTGCTGCTCCGCGGCATCGACCGCGACGGCATCGAACGCGGTCAGGTCATCGCCAAGCCGAACAGCATCACGCCGCACACCAACTTCGAGGCGAACATCTACGTTCTCTCGAAGGAAGAAGGCGGGCGGCACACGCCGTTCTTCAGCGGGTATAAGCCGCAGTTCTACTTCCGCACGACAGACGTGACCGGCAGCATCACCCTGCCGGCAGGCGTGGAAATGTGTATGCCCGGCGACAACGTCAAGGTCGTGGTCAACCTGATGGACGGCATGCCGGTCGCCATGGACGAAGGCCTCCGCTTCGCCATCCGCGAAGGTGGCCGCACCGTCGGTTCGGGCGTCGTGACGAAGATCCTCGCCGACACGGTGGTGGCACCGGCCGCGAAGAAGTAACCTGACGAGTCATTGGTGATGGGTCATTCGTGATTGGACAAAACCAAGCGGGCCGAGACGATTTCCCATGCGGTCGCCGTCCAATCACCGATGGCCAATCAATCACCAATGACGATTGAAGGTGCGTAGCTCAATTGGCAGAGCAGCGGTCTCCAAAACCGCAGGTTGAAGGTTCGATTCCTTCCGCACCTGCTCCCTTAAAGACTACGCCGACCCCGTGTTCGCCGGAACGCGGGGTTTTGCTTACAATATTGGGCGACCGAACGCCGTGGCACGAGAGCCGCGGCGAAATGACGGACTAAAGGACGGACATGGCCACCACTGCCATTCAACCAATCCCGACCCGGACGCCGCCGGCGAACGAGACCACCCGCCTGCTGATTAGCAGCGTCGTCGGGGCCGCGTTCGTCCTCGGCGGCATCCTGGTGGCTGGGACGCTCGTGCCGAAGCTCTTCCAGGGCGTCACCCTCGGCAATTCGTTCGTCACCGCCCTCGTGAAAATCCTCGCGCAGGTCGCCGTCGTTTGCGGCATGGCCTACCTCGGCGGCAAAGTCGCCGGGGCGAACCCGCCCCGCGGCCTCCGCGGCGGCATCTTCCTGGTGATCTCGGTTGTCATCGCGTTCTTCTTCCTCGTGCGGGCCGTCGCCCTCAACTTCGGCGACATCCCCGGTGCGGTCGTCGCGGCCGCCCTCGGTGCGCTCGGCCTCCGCTACCTGACCAGCAAGGGCGGCGTGGGGACCATGCAAAGCCTGGAAGAACAAGGCTGGTTCCACACGACCAGCTACAAGCGAACGCAGGGCCGGCGGATGCGGCAGTACACAATGGGCGGCATCCTGCTCGTCGGCCTCAGCGGCGTCTGGTCGCTGATCCACCACGACTCGCTCGGCGCCGGCGACCTCGTCTACCGGATGCCGTTCGGCCTGCCGAGCTTGACCGCCATCACCGACGCGAAGTTCTCCGTGCCGCTGGTGCTCGGCCTCGCCACCCTGTGGCTGGCGTGGCGGGCCATCAACATTCCGGCCTTCGCCGACTTCCTCATCGCCACGGAAGCCGAGATGAACAAGGTGTCGTGGTCGTCGCGCAAGCGGCTGATCCAGGATACCATCGTCGTGCTGGTAACGACGCTGCTGTTGACCCTGTTCTTGCTCGTCGTCGACCTGTTCTGGGGCTGGTTCCTGGCCGACCTGCTGCACATTCTCCCGAAGGCCGACCCGGCCAAGATCAAGCAGTCCGACGAGTCCGGTCAGAAGCTGCCGTGGTGATGGACCGCGGCGGAACTTTCCACGAGTGACCAATGACCACCGAAGAAGCGAACGTCACGCCGCCCGCCGAGGCCGTCGAATCCCCGCCCGAAACTTCGGCCGAGCCTGTCGCGCACGTCCCGGACGAACCCGAACCCGCGGTCGTCGATACGGCCTTCCAGCCCGATGAGCCGCCACCGGCCAATGAACCGCCCGCGCCGAAGAAGCCGAAGCGGACGAAGGCGGCCCCCGCGTCGGCTGCCGAGGCGGTGGTCGAAGCCGAGGCTCCGACGCCCGCCACCCCCGCAGGGCCGGAGACGGACAGTAAGAAGAAGTGGTACGTGGTGAAGGTGGCCAGCGGCCAAGAAGACTCGATCAAGGCCCGCCTGGAGCGGAATATCAAGATCGAGGGGCTGGAGCCGTTCATCAGCCAGATCGTAATCCCTGTCGAGCGCGTCACGGAAATCAAGAAGACGACCAAGAAGAACGACGAAGGCGAGAAGGTGACGAAGGAAAAGCGCGTCATCAAGGAGAAGAAGAAGTACCCTGGCTACCTGATGGCCGAGGTGGAGTTCAACGACCAGGTGCAGTACCTCTTCCGCGAGACGCCCGGCGTCGGCGACTTCGTCGGCGGCGGCCCCAACAAGCCGCCGGCCCCGATGACCGACTACGAAGTGCAGCGGATGCTCGGCAACGAGGTGTCCGCGAAGGACGCCCCGAACATGAAGGGCAGCCCCAAGAAGATCAAGGTGAAGATCGACCTGGAGCGCGGCGACAAGGTCCGCCTCCGGGATGGCGCGTTCGCCGGCACGGAGGGCGAGGTGCTAGAAATCGCCGAGGCGAAGGACGAGTCGGAAACGCCGAAGATCACGGTGAAGGTCCAGTTCTGGGGCCGCGACGTGAAGATCGACAATTTGGAGTTCTGGCAGGTGGACAAGGTGTGACTCCGCCCGGACGGGCTTTGCCGGGCGACTGGGTGCATTAAAATCGACTGAAACCAGATCGCAACTCGGGGTCGTTCGGGAAGTTCGTTCGATAGGCTGCCATTTGCCGCACGTAGGCCTCATCGTCTCCCAACTTCCCGGCTGCCATCACGGCTATCAGTCCCAACATCTTGTCCTTCCGAAGTTCCGCTGGCCATTTACCGTAAGTCTCCATCGCCTCTTGGGCCTTGTCTTCTCGGACGTTCTTCGTGAATGCCAAAATTTCGTCCATGTGTTGAGTGTACAGTTGGTCCTTACCGAGCAGTCCTCGGCGTTGCTGTTCGGACATGACCTGGATCATAAACCGCCGAAAGGTCAGACGCAGAGGCTCGCCGGAGATCATCACGAGGGCATCTTCCGCAACCGTCCGCACCCGCTGGTGGTCGCGAACACAAATTTTCCCGGCCCACGGTTGGAAAGCTCGCCCGCCGGCTCGGGCCAATTTTTTCACTTGCATTCCCCGCCCTCGGTGCGACGATAACACTACTGCCGGTCTCCCTCCTCGCGTCGTTTCCGCCATGTTGATTCGCTTTCTCCTTCTCGCGGTCGGACTGTTCGCGGCCGTGCCGGTTGTCGCCGCCGAGCGACCGTCGTTCGCGCACGATGTGTCGGCGGTGCTGAGTCGCAGCGGGTGCAACATGGGGGCGTGCCACGGCAACCTCAACGGCAAGGGCGGCCTCAAGCTCTCGCTCCGCGGCGAAGACCCGGCATTCGACTTCGCCACCCTCACCCGCGGGGCGATGGGCCGCCGCATCGACTCCGCGTCGCCGGACGAGAGCCTGATGCTGAAGAAAACCGTCGGCAGCGTGCCGCACGAAGGGGGCGTCCGCTTCCCACCGGCGAGCGAAGAGTACGCCATCCTGCGGACGTGGGTCGCATCCGGGTGCCCGTCGGATACCGACACCGCGGCGAAGTTGACGAAGCTTGTCGTGTCGCCGACGCAGCAGATTCTCCGCGGCTCGCAGACCTCATTCAAGCTCTCCGCGATGGCCCACTTCGCCGATGGCACGACCCGCGACGTGACTACCCTCGCGGCCATCGAGACCACCACCCTCGGCGTCGTGAAGGTGCTGCCATCGGGCGAAGTGCAGAAGGAGCAAGACGGCGAGACGGTCATCCTCGTTCGCTATCTCGGCCAGCAGGTGCCAGTGCGGGTCGCGTTCATCCCCGACTCGCCGGTGCCGGACGTGAGCGTGTTGAAGTCGAACAACCGCATCGACGCCCTCGTCGCGAAGCAACTACTAGAACTGCGCATCCCGCCGTCGGAACTGTGTTCCGACGAAGTCTTCATCCGCCGGGCGTACCTCGATGCCTGTGGCACGCTGCCGACGGCCGACGCGGTGCGGAAGTTCCTTGCGGACAAGTCGCCGGAGAAGCGCGAGAAGCTGATCGACGCCCTGCTCGCCCGGCCGGAGTTCGCGGAGTACTGGGCGATGAAGTGGTCCGACCTGCTCCGCAACGAGGAGAAGTCGCTCGACAAAAAGGGCGTGCAGGTCTACCACCGCTGGATCAAGGATTGGTTCGCCGCCGACCGGCCGCTGAACGAGTTCGCCCGCGAAATCCTGTCGGCTCGCGGCAGCACCTACGAGAATCCGCCGACGAACTTCTACCGGGCCGTGCGTGATCCGCAGGCGCGGGCGGAAGCCGTCGCGCAGGTCTTCCTCGGCGTGCGGGTGAGTTGCGCGAAGTGCCACAACCACCCATTCGACCGCTGGACGCAGGACGACTACCACCAGTTTGCCGCGTTCTTCCCGCAGGTGCAGTACCGCGTCCTGAGCAACAGCCGCAAGGACGACCTCGACAAGCACGAGTTCATCGGCGAACAAGTCG
>JBBQCQ010000281.1:0-5712 GCA_038318835.1 Gemmatales bacterium
GTGCTGCCGTACACCGGCCACCAGTCCTCGCCGCATGGCACGACCGTCGCCGACATTATCCTGACGATCGCGCCGAAGGTGAAGCTCTACAGTGCCGACGTGTTCGGCACGCAGGGGAGTTGCGAAGTCGAAACGGTCGTCGCGGCACTCCACTACGCGATTGATGTGTGGAAGGTGAAGGTCATCAACCTCTCGCTCGGCGTGCCGGAACACCGGCTGCAACAACTGCCGCGACGGCAGCAGTTGTTCAAGGCCATCGAGGAAGCGTACTTCCGCGATGTGCTGGTGTTCGCGGCCGCCAACAACGATCACCCGATCACCCGCAGCTACCCGGCCGTTTACTCGCCGCCGCTGATCTCCGTGGACAAGGGGCTGTTCGAGGACCCGCTCGGCTTCGCTTACCTGCTCCGCGACCAGATCGAGTTCCAGGCGCACAGCCGCGGCTACCTCGGCCCGTTCGCCCGCGAGCCGGCCACGAGTTGGGCAACGCCGCACCTGGCCGGCATCGCGGCCCGCATCCTGTCCTTGAAGCCGGACCTGAAGCCGTTCGAGATCAAGACGATCCTGTACTGGATGTTCCGGGCGGCGAAGTAACCGATGCTCCGCCTCGCCCACTTCAGCGACGTTCACCTGACGAGCAAGCGGCTCGGCTGGACTGGCCGCGACCTGTTGACGAAGAAAGTTACCGGCTGGGTGAACGTCCGGCTGCTCGGCCGCGGCCGACGGTTTCAGCATGCACCCGTGATTGTGGAGGCGTTGCTGCACGAGTTCCGCACGCGGAACTTCGATCACCTCATCTTCTCCGGCGACGTGACGAAGCTCGCCTTCGAGAGCGAGTTCCGCCTCGCGGCCGCCCGCTTCGCCGACCCGACCCTTCCCCCCATCCTCGGCGTGCCGGGGAACCACGACTACTACACCGGCACCGCGACGCGAGCGGGGCACTTCGAGAAGCACTTCGCCCCGTGGCTGGCCGGCGAGCGGGTCGAGGGGCAGACATACCCGTTCGCCCGCAAGGTTGGCGGCGCGTGGCTCCTCGGTGTGAACAGCAGCACGGCGAACTGGTCGCTGTGGGACGCCAGCGGCGCCATCGGCCGCGAACAGGGCGAGCGATTGGTGAAGCTGTGCGAGCGATTGGACGCCGGCCCGCGCATCCTGGTGACGCACTACCCGCTGCGGACGGCGAAGGGAAACGTCGAACGCCGCACGCACCGGCTGCGCGACCACGTGAGTGCTCTGGAACTCGCGAAGGCGTGCCGCGTGTCGCTGTGGCTGCACGGCCACATCCACCGCGGCTACGTGCTACCGGCCAGCGACGCGATCCCGTTCCCGGTTATCTGCGCCGGCAGTTGCACGCAGACGAACCGCTGGATGTACAACGAGTACGAGATCGACGGGAACAGCCTCTCAATGCTGCGCCGCACGTTCGACTTCGAGAAGAAGCTGTTCGTCGATGGCGAACGGGTGCAGTTGCCGTTGGGCTGAAAGCCCACCCGTCGCGACGGGTGGGCTTGGGGCCGTCACTTCCCCTTCGGCCAGCGCATGCCCTTGAGTTGCCACTTCCCCTTCGGGAAGTTCGACAGCTTCACCGAGTCGCTCTGGTTGCCGCCGAGGAGCACATAGTGGGCGGTCGTCTCTTCAACCAAGAAGCCGACGTGGTTGCCCGAGCGCGACAGCGACGAGTTCGCCGCCGCCGCGTTATGGATGACGGCGATGGCCCCGGCCCGCGCGATCGTCGCGTCGCCGAAGGTGGCCCAACTGATGGCTGCGGCACTGTTCGTGCCGGGGATGCCGTTCTGCTTGAGCACCCAGTTGACGAACGACGCGCACCAGGCGACCTCGTCGCTCTGGGCCTTCAAGGTGGTCGAAGCGTGATACTCGATAATCCGGCTGTTTGCCCCGCTGCCCTTCACTTCCTTCTGGCCGATCTCTGCCCGCGCGGTCCGCATCCAGGCCGGTTCGGGGCCGCTGGCCGTCGCTGGCTTCGCAGGGGCGCCGGGGCCGGCCGGCTTGCCGCCGAGGGCCACCCAGGTCTGGTTGCCGGCGATGCCGTCCACGTCGAGTTTCGACTGCCGCTGGAAGCTCCGCACCGCACGGTCGGTGAGCATCCCGAAGTCCCCGTCGGGGTCCAGGTTCGGACTCGGCTTGAGCTTCTGGTTGAGCAGTTCCTGGAGCTTCGTCACGTCGGCCCCGTGGCTCCCCATGCGTAAAACTGCGGCCATACCGTCCCCCTGGCATCGCGTGAAATGAGTCGATCTTTCGGCTATACGTTGTCCGCCGGTCGGCGGATTGCATATTCAAAGTGTCACCCCGTCTCTTCACGAAAGGTTCACCCATGCGGTCCTCCCTCGCAGGCCTGTTAACCTTGCTTTTCGCTGCCCCGCTGTTCGCCCAGAAGGAGTTCGGCTTCGACAACCAGAAGGGCAGCGGCCAGCCGTACCTGACGCCGGCCGAGACGGTCGCGAAGTTCAAGGTCGCCCCGGAGTTCGAGGTCAAGCTGTTCGCCGGCGAGCCGATGATGACCAACCCCATCGCGTTCACCATCGATGAGCGCGGCCGCATCTGGATCGTTGAGAGCTTCGAGTACCCGAAGCGCACGCCGAAGGGGAAGAAGCCGCGGGATAGGATCGTCATCCTCGAAGACACCGACGGCGACGGCGTGGCCGACAAGCGGACCGTCTTCGCCGAGGGCAAGGACTTCCCCGAAACCTTCGACATGGCCAGCGGCATCGAGGTCGGGCACGGCGGCGTCTACCTCGGCGCCCCGCCGTACCTGTGGTTCATCGAGAACAAGGACGACAAGCCGGGCAAGTTCGAAATTCTCGCCAAGGGCTTCGGCAGCCAGGACACGCACGAGACGCTGAACACCTTCCAGTGGGGGCCGGACGGCTGGCTCTACGGCCTGCACGGCGTCTTCACGCAGAGCAGCGTGAAGGCCGGCGACCAGCCCGAAATCAAGATGAACGCGGCCGTCTGGCGGCTGCACCCGAAGACGAAGAAGTTCGAGATCTTCAGCGAGGGCACGAGCAACCCGTGGGGCATGGACTGGCGGAACACCGACGGGCAATTTATCATGGCCGCGTGTGTGATTCCGCACCTGTACCACATGGTGCCGGGCGGCATGTACCAACGGCAGGGCGGCGTGCCGAGCAACCCGTATGCGTACGGCGCGATCAAGGAAATCAGCGACCACACCTTCCACCGCGAAAGCGGCTGGGCACACGCGGGATTGATTAGCCTCGATGTGCCGCACATGCCGGAGCGGTTCCGCAACAGTGTCATCTTCGGCAGCATCCACGGCTGTAGCCTCAAGCAGAACATCCTGAAGCCGAACGGCAGCAGCTACGTCGGCAGCAAGGGCGAAGACTTCCTGACGAGCGGCGACAAGAACTTCCGCCCGATCAACCTGAAGTGGGGCCCGCTCGGCGACATCTACCTGATCGACTGGCACGACCAGAACCCGTGCCACCAGACGAAGGCCGACGACTGGGACTACGACCGCGGCCGCGTCTACCGCATCCAACTCAAGGGCACGCCGCCGAAGAAGGCGGAGGATCTGGGGAAGAGGAGCGTCGCGGAACTGCGGAAACAAGCCGGCGATCCAAACCCGTATCTCGCGCGGATATCGCTTAGAATTCTCGCTGAACGGCAGGACGGTCCGAAAGGGGTCGGGAAGGCTGCCCCCGGCAATGATCTGTACTCGCTCTTGAATGACCAGGCGTTCGGGGTTCCCATCGGGATGCGGTTCCCGCCGAATGAAGAGAACTCTGTGTCCGTTCGGGCCGCGGTGGTTCGGCTGATGGTGGAATACTCACGACTCGATGAGGCACGGTTTCAAGAACTGACCCAGTTTGCCGGGAAGGAAATGGATTCAATCGTTCGTCGTGAACTCGCGTCGGCCGCGATTCGCCTCGCCGACAAGCACGATGTGACGCCGCTCGTTCGCGCGATCATGGCCCGCAAGGAAGACGCGAGCGACCCGCTCATTCCGCATCTCACGTGGCTCGCCTACGAGAAGTCACTGATGAAGGCGTCCGCGAAGCCGGCCGGCACCGACGCGAAGGGTAAACCGGTTGAAGGCACGTCGCCGCTCGACGCGGAACTCGCGTGGCTCGCCGCGAACGCGGCCGGGAATGCCTTCGTCACGGATCAGATCATCCCGAAGGTCATGCGGCGGCTCGTCGCCACCGGCGAGGCCGGCAAGCTCGACCTGTGCGTGAAGTTCATCGGCTCGCTGAAAGATTCCACGGCGAAGCGGAAGGCCCTCGAAGGGTTGGCGGTGGCCGTGCAGGGGCAGCAACTCACGCCGCCGAAGGCGTGGGCCGACGTGCGGCAAGCACTCCTGAAGGACAAGGACGCCAGCACGCTCTCGCTCGTCAACAAGGTCGCCGTGGCCTTCCGCGACCCGCAGGTCTTCCAGCGGATGACGGCCCAGATGAGCAACGGCCGAACCGAAGCCCTCCGCGTCGAGGCGATCCGCCAGGTCGCCGCTTACAACGATCCGAAGAGCGTCGAGAAACTCATGGACCTGGTCCGCGAGGAGAAGTCGGACGCCATCCGCGTCGAGGCCGTGCGGGCACTCGGCGGCATCAACAACAAGGACGTGGCCATCGGCCTCGTGTCGAACTGGGACAAGCTCACGCCGCCGGTGCGGGCCGAGGCCGTCGGCGTGCTCGCCAGCCGCAAAGAGTGGGCGACGGCTCTGCTCAGCGGGATGCAGACGAAGGTGATCGAGCAGACCTACGTGACGGACAACACCATCCTGAAGATGCAAGCCTTGAAAGATCGCAAGCTGAACGAGATGATCGAAGACGTGTGGGGCCGCACCCGGCCGACGCCGGACGAGTTGAACAAGCTCATCGACAAGACGCGGATCGACCTGAACACGCAGCCCGGTTCGTTCGCCCGCGGGGCGAAGGTGTTCGAGGCCCAGTGCGCGAAGTGCCACAAGTTCGACGGCAAGGGGAACGAAGTCGGCCCGCAACTCGACGGGGCCGGCCGCGACATCGAGTACCTGCTCGGCAACATCCTCGACCCGAACCGCGTCATCGGCGCACCGTACTTCGTCCGCCAGGTGGCCACGACCGACGGCCAGGTGATCCAGGGCGTACTCGCCGAAGAAGACGATAAGTTCATTACGCTGAAGGTCGAGAACGCGGTGCTGAAAAAGATCGCCAAGAAGGACATCGACGGCGAAGTGAAGGTGCTGGAGAAGTCGATGATGCCCGAAGGCCTCGGCAACGCGATGACGGCCGAGAACTTCCGCGACGTGGTGCGGTACGTGATGGCCCACCCGTACCTGACCGACGTGACGGTGGACAGCACGCCGACGACGGCCCCGGTCGGCGGCCGCATCCCGCTACCGGCCGGCGGCAAACCAGTGGTGATCGAGGCGAAGTTCACCGCCGAAGACGCCATGAAGACAAAGCTCTTCCTCGGAGCGACCGACGCCTATGAGGTGACGCTCGACGGCAAAGTCGTCGGCAAAGGCGCGGGATCGAAGGACGCGGAGTCGTTCGACGTGACGCTGCCAAAGGGCGACCACACGCTGACGATCACCCTCCAGCACAAGGGCGTGGCCCGCTGGCTGACGGCCCGCTTCCTCGACCCGGAGCGGAAGCTGCGGTACCCGGAGGGGAAGTGAATCGCCGTGGTTTTGGGCCCTGAAAGGGACGTTCTGTCAGCCCAGGTCGGATCGCAGCGGAGGCCTGGGTA
>JBBQCQ010000282.1:0-5710 GCA_038318835.1 Gemmatales bacterium
GGACCAGGCCGACCGCGAGCAAGAGGTAGCGGTACTCCGACTGCCGGTTCGCGTGGAGGTTGCGGGTGATGTTGCCGGTGGTGGCAAACTCCAGGGCCGGGTCGTAGTTCACGCCGTCGCCACGGGCCAACCGCAAGGCCCGCTCGTGCAACTTTTCCGCCCGCTCGGCCGCCCGAGAGGCGAGGTCGTAGACAGGATTTTTGAAGACGGCCCGCGCGCCGCCCTCGACGACCATTTCGGTTTGCACTTCCATCACGCCGTGGGTGCCATTGCGGAACGTGGCCTCGAAGAGTGTGGTGAGATATTCCCGTTGGGTGACGTAGCTGTCCGGCCCGCCCGCTGCGGCCAGTTCCTCAAGGATTTCCTCCGGCGACTGTCCCTGGTAGTGCCGCACGAGGATCAGCAGCCGAAGTTCTTCAACGAGGGTCGGCCCCCAGCCATCGTCGGCCTGGAGTTGCTGGCAGACGGATGCTTCCAGTTGCGCCAGGGTTTGTTCCGGGGGCGCGCGGAAATCGTCGTTCGACAGATCGCGAGGGGGTAGGGGCATGATCGACCACGCTTGTGAGGGATGGGGGGACGCCAATTTTGACAGCCCCCGGCCCACGAGTCAAGCGGTTCGAGAATCCGAAAAGATCGCGGGCGGTGTGCCAGCAACTGTTTGCAATCGCGCGGCCGACACGCTTGACTACGCGAAAGCCTCCATCGGCGGGCAGGTGCAGATGAGATTGCGGTCGCCGCCGACGTTGTCGATCCGCTTGACGTGCGGCCAGAACTTTGCTTCGCGAACATACGGCAGCGGGAAGACCGCGACCTCGCGCGAGTACGCATGGCTCCACTCGCCGATGGCCTCGGTGGCTGTGTGCGGGGCGTTCTTCAGCGGGTTGTCGGCCTTCGGCCATTCGCCACTTCGCACCTTCTGAATCTCGCCGTGGATGGCGATCATCGCATCGCAGAAGCGGTCGAGTTCGGCCTTCGACTCCGATTCTGTCGGCTCGATCATCAGCGTGTCCACGACCGGGAACGACAGCGTAGGGGCGTGGAAGCCGTAGTCCATCAGCCGTTTCGCCACGTCCTCGGCCGTGATACCGACTTCAGCCTTCAGGTTCCGCAGATCGAGAATGCACTCGTGGGCCACCCGGCCGTGATCGCCGGTGTAGAGGATCGGGAAGTACGCCTTCAGGCGGTTCGCCATGTAGTTCGCGTTCAGGATGGCGATTTCGGTGGCTCGCACGAGGCCGCGGCCACCCATCATGCGGATGTACATCCACGAGATCGTGGCGATGAGCGCGGAGCCGAACGGAGCCGCTGACACCGCGTTGTCACTCGCGTCGGGCAAGAACGGGACGAGGTGCTTCGCCACCGCGATCGGCCCCAGGCCAGGCCTGCCGCCACCGTGCGGGATGCAGAAAGTTTTGTGCAGGTTCATGTGGCACACGTCGGCCCCGATGAACCCCGGCGACGTGAGGCCGACCTGTGCGTTCAGGTTTGCTCCGTCCATGTACACCTGCCCGCCGGCCGCGTGGACGGCCTCGCACATCTCACGGATGCGGGCCTCGAAGACGCCGTGCGTCGATGGGTACGTGACCATCAGCGCGGCCACCTTCGGCCCGTGTTCGGCAAGCTTCGCTTTCATGCTGTCGAGATCGACGTTCCCCTTCGCGTCGCACGCCACGGGTACGATGCGCAGGCCCATCATCTGGGCCGAGGCCGGGTTGGTGCCGTGGGCGGATAGCGGAATCAGGCAGACGTCGCGGCTCGATTCACCGCGGGATTCGTGGTAACGGCGGATGGCCATGAGGCCGGCGTACTCGCCCTGTGCCCCGGAGTTCGGCTCGAACGACACCTTCGCGAAGCCGCAGATTTCGGCCAGCCAGTCGCCGAGTTCGTCGAGCATCTGGCGATAGCCGGCGGTCTGACTCGCCGGGGCGAACGGGTGCAGGCTGGCGAACTCTGGCCACGACACCGGGGCCATCTCGCTGGCCGCGTTCAGCTTCATCGTGCAGGAGCCGAGAGCGATCATCGAATGCACGAGCGAGATGTCGCGGTTCTCCAGCCGCTTGACGTAACGGACGAATTCCGTCTCGGTGTGGTAGCGGTTGAAGACGGGGTGCGTGAGGATCGGCGACGTGCGAGCGAACGGCACGGCGACGGGTTGCTTCTTGAGCAACTCGACCGGTTCCGGCTGCGGGTAGTGGCCGGTCAGCACTTCCGCCAGGTCGATCACATCTTGCACGCGAACGGTCTCGTCGAGCGTCACGCTCACGCGGCCGTCGCCGAAGTAGCGGAGGTTGATCGACTCGGATTCCGCCCGCTTTCGCACGGCTATCAAGTCCTTCGGTGTGAAGACGAGCGTGTCGAAGAAGGCCGCGTGCGTCGGCGGCAGTACCGGCTTCACCATGTCGGCGAGCAGTTGCGTGAGGGCGTGAACGCGGGCGGCGATCCGCTTCAGGCCGGCCGGGCCGTGGTAGACGGCGTAAAAGCTCGCCATGTTCGCGAGCAGCGCCTGGGCGGTGCAGATGTTGCTCGTCGCCTTGTCGCGGCGGATGTGCTGTTCGCGCGTCTGCAACGACATGCGGTAGGCGAGGTGGCCGGCCGCGTCCTTCGAGACGCCGATGAGCCGGCCGGGCAGGTTGCGGACGAGTTCCTGCTTCGCCGCGATGAACGCGGCGTGCGGGCCGCCGAAGCCGAGCGGCACGCCGAAGCGTTGGCTGTTGCCGACAGCGATGTCGGCCCCCATCTCGCCGGGCGGCGTGAGCAAGACACACGCGAGCGGGTCGCTGCCGACGCAGACTTTGCCGCCGGCCGCCTGCACCTTCGCGATGACCGGCGACAGGTCGCGGAACTCGCCATCGGTGGCCGGGTTCTGCAAGTGTGCCCCGAAGACGCTGCCGGCGTCGAGTGTCTCCAGTTCGCCGACGACGACTTCGATGCCCATCCAGTGTGCCCGCGTGCGGATGACGGCGATCACCTGCGGGTGCGTGCCAGCGTCCACGAAGTAGCAGTTCGGCAAGCTCGCCGCGGCCCGCCGGAGGACGGTCATCGCTTCGGCTGCGGCCGTCGCTTCATCCAGCAACGAAGCATTCGCCACCGGCAACCCGGTCAGGTCGATGACCACCTGCTGAAAGTTCAGCAGGGCTTCGAGCCGGCCCTGGGCGACTTCCGCCTGGTACGGCGTGTACGCGGTGTACCAGCCGGGGTTCTCCAGCACGTTCCGCTTGATCGGCTCCGGCGTGATGGTGTTCGCGTAGCCCGTGCCGAGGTAGCTCCGCCAGACCTTGTTGTGGCTGGCGTGCGTCTTCAGTTCCGCGAGCGCATCAGCCTCGGTCGCGGGGGCGGGCAGCTTCGGTGCGTGCGGCAGGCGGATCGCGGCCGGCACGGTCTGCGCCACCAACTCTTCGCGCGAGGTCACGCCGAGGGTGGCGAGCATGGCGGCTTCGTCGGGGCCGAACACACCGAGGTGGCGGGTGTGGAACTCATCGGGACCGAACAGGGCGTCGAGGGTCGCGGACAAGGCCGACTCCGGGTGCGAACGCAAAAACCCCGGCGGCGGCCGGGGCAGGTGGCGGTGAGAGGTTGTTGCCGTCATTATAGTCAGCCGGCGGACCCCTTCGACAGCAACTGCCATTCGCGACCCCGGGTCGTTCTCCATACACTTTCTTCACCCGCATTCCCTCCCCGTCGGGGACCGCCGATGACTCGCATCCTGGCCGCATTCGTCACCCTCTTGCTCGCCTCCACCGCCCCGGCTGCCGACCGGCCGAATGTGCTGCTCATCCTCGCGGACGACCTCGGCTACTCGGACATCGGCTGTTACGGCGGCGAGATCGCCACGCCGACTCTTGACGCCCTCGCGAAGAACGGCGTGCGGTTCCGGCAGTTCTACAACAGTACGCGGTGCTGCCCCAGCCGGGCGAGTTTGATGACCGGCCTCTACCCGCACCAGGCCGGCGTCGGCGAGATGAACAACCAAACGCAGCAACCCGGCTACCGCGGCTTCCCGCAGCCGAACACCGTCATGATCGCCGAGGTGCTGAAGGCGGCCGGCTACCACACGTCGATGGTCGGCAAGTGGCACCTCAGTGCGGGGCCGAAGACGCCGCGGCCGACCGACCGCGGGTTCGAGGAGTTCTACGGCATGGTCGGCGGGTTCAACTCGTTCTTCCAGGAAGACCCGTTCTACACCCGCCTGCCCGCCGGCCGACCGAAGCGGGAGTACGCGAAGAACCAGTTCTACAGCAGCGACGCCTTCGGCGACTACTCGCTCGACTTCCTCGCGGAAGCCCGCAAGGCGAAGAAGCCGTTCTTCCAGTACCTCGCGTTCAACGCCCCGCACTTCCCGCTGCACGCGAAGCCGGAGGACATCGCGAAGTACGCCGACACGTACACCGGCGGGTGGGACAAGCTGCGCGAAACACGGCACGCGAAGCAGATCGAACTCGGCCTGTTCCCGAAGGGCACGCCGCTGAGTCCGCGGAGCGAGTACAAGGCGCGGGCGGGCATCGACCGGCATGGGGTGAACCCGTCGTGGGATACACTCCCGACCGAGCGGCGGGCCGACCTCGCCCGGCGGATGGCCGTCTTCGCCGGCATGGTCGATTGCATGGACCGCAACATCGGCCGCGTGGTCGAAGACCTGAAGACGCACGGCGAACTCGACAACACGCTGACCCTGTTCCTGTCCGACAACGGTGCGTGTGCCGAGTGGGACCCGTTCGGCTTCGACGAAGCGAGCGGCCCGAAAAACACGTTGCACACCGGCGACGCCCTCGCGACGATGGGCAGCGCGAAGACATACCACAGTTACGGCAGCGCGTGGGCGAACGCCGGCAACACGCCGTTCCGCCTGTACAAGCACTACTGCCAGGAGGGCGGCATCCGCACGCCGTTCATCGCCCACTGGCCGAGTGGCCTCGCCGCGAAGGGGGAGTTCCGCGACCAGCCGGGGCACATCATCGACGTGATGGCCACGTGCGTGGCCGTGAGCGGGGCGAAGTACCCGGCCGAACGCGACGGCCACGCGGTCACGCCGATGGAGGGCACAAGCCTGCTGCCGGCGTTCGCGAACCAGCCGATCGAGCGCAAGATGCTGGCGTGGGAACACGAGAAGAACCGGGCCATCCGCGTCGGCGACTGGAAGCTCGTGGCGAAGGCCGGGGCCGCGTGGGAACTGTACGACCTCGCGGCCGACCCGGTGGAACTGAAGGATCAGGCCGCCGCGATGCCCGACCGCGTGCAGGAGATGGCCGCGAAGTGGGACGCCTGGGCGAAGCGATGCCACGTCGTCCCGCGACCAGGCGAGAAATAACAAGCCCGCACCGCCAGCCCTTGCTTGCGCTGCGGGCTTGTTGAGGATACCGATGCGCACACTCTTCCTCTTCGTCCTGATGATCTCGCCGGCGGTTGCCGCCGAGAAGCCGAACGTCGTCGTCATCCTCGCCGACGATCAGGGGTGGGGCGACCTGAGCCTGCACGGCAACGCGAACCTTCGCACGCCACACGTCGATTCGCTGGCGCGGGACGGGGCGCGGTTCGAGCGGTTCTTCGTGCAGCCGGTGTGCAGCCCGACGCGGGCCGAGTTTCTCACGGGCCGGTACCACCCCCGCGGCGGCGTCCGCGATGTGTCCACCGGCGGGGAGCGACTGAACCTCGATGAATCCACGCTCGCCGACGCCTTCGCGGCCGCCGGGTACGCGACCGGGTGCTTCGGCAA
>JBBQCQ010000283.1:0-5707 GCA_038318835.1 Gemmatales bacterium
GCGTGTACCGGCTGCTCGCTCCCGACCTGGCCAAGCGGTTGGCCGGGTCGCCCTGGAAGCGGGCGTTCCATCAGGTGTTTTTCTTCCACCTCGTGTGCGTGAGCTGGCTGCTGTTCCGCGCGCAATCGATGGAGCAACTGCGCGGCATGGTGGCGGCGTTCCTGCGGTCGCCCACGCTCGACCTGGGCACGGCCGCCCGGCTGGGGTTGGCCTTCCCGGTGTTCGCGGTCGAGTACCTGATCTACCGCCGCGGCAGTCAGGTGGCGTTCCTGTACGCGGTGCCGTGGCCGGTGCGGGCACTGGTGTACGTCGGCGTCTACGCGGCCCTCATCGGCCTCGGCAAGTGGACCGGCGAAGGGTTCATCTACTTCCAGTTCTAGCAGGGGTCGGCGATGGCCACCGAGGGCGACAAGCATCCGCCGCTGGCGAACGAATACCGCTCGCGATTGCCGAAGGCGGCGGTGCTGGCGGTGTTGCTGATCGTCGCCGGTGAGGCCGTGTTTCTGGCGAAGACCGAACCCCTCACGGGGCTGCCGTACCTGCAACCGACGGCCGACGATGCGATCCTGACGGCGAAGCAAAAACTCATCCCGAAGGCCGCCGGCCGCGTGGTACTGGTCGGCGATAGCTCCTGCACGATGGGGCTGAAGCCGGCCGTGCTCGAAGCCGAGACGGGCGTGCCGGCGGTGAACCTGGGGACGATCTCGACGATGACGCTGGCCGGGTTCGCGGACCTGATCGACCGCGCGTGCGCACTCGAACCGCGACCGCGGGCGGTGGTGTTCGCAGCGTTGCCGCGGTCGTTCGAGGTGACAGAACAACAGGCCCACGACTTCCAACTCGTCGGCCGTTACCTCACCGCCAACAGTCGCGGCAGCCCGCTCTATTCGTCGACGATCCGCGAGCGATGGGAGTGGCTGGTCCGCAAGCACCGCGTGAACGTCTTCCCGGCCGAGTTTGGTGGCAGCTACCGGAAGTACGAAGCCGACCTGCTCGCCGCCGACGGGTGGTACCCGGAGCGCGGCCGGTACGTCCTTCGCCCTGGCGAGGCCCGCGACGAGTTCCGCCCGAGCGAGTGGGCCGAGCGCGGCCTGATGCGGCTGGCGGAGGTCTGCCGCGAGCATGACGTACCGCTGCTAGTGTGGTGGTCGCCGGCTCCCGCCGATTCGATCAGCGAGCAATACGCGGCCGGCGTCGAGACGTTCACCGCACGGGTGCGAGCGAGCTTGCCCGGCGTGCCCTTCCCACGGCCGACGGTGCCGCGTTGGGAGCCGGCCCGCTTCGGTTCGGTCACGCACGTGACCCCCACGGCCGCGGAGGCGAACACCCGCGAACTGGCCGCCGCCCTCCGCGGATGGCTGCGAAACTGAGGCGATTCGGTATAACGTCCCCACCACCCGGAGGGACTCGCCATGTCGGCCGTTATCGACGACACCTACGCCGAAGCCTTTCGCTCGATCTACGCCGAAGTGCTGGTGACGGCGGCCGACGCCCACTGGCTGGACACGGCCGCCCGGCACGCCACCGGGAATGCGTCGTCGTCGATCTTGTGCGACTGCGAAGCGGCGGCGAGCCGGTACATTTCTGCGATGGACACGCCCGACGGCCGGCCGGGGGTGGTGTTGCAGTACCACGTGCCGCGGTTCTGGAAGGAGCGCGAGCAACGCCTCGAACGCGCCTTGCTGGTTCGCGTGAGTCAGAATGTGCTGACGTGCCCGACGACGGCGTGCTTCAACGTGCTGCCGGCGGACGAAAAGTGGTTTCCGCTCGGGCGGAAGGTGTCGTACTTCGGCGACGGCCATCAGTTCAAGGACGATCGCTTCGGCCGTCGCGTGCGGGTGATCCCGATCCTCAGCGGCGAGTTCGTCATCGAACGTCGCTTCGGCTGGGCCGATGGCCTGATGGGCGGCAACCTCTGGTTCCTGGGCGGCACACCGGCGGCTGCACTGGAAGCGGCGAGATGCGCGGCCGACGCCGTGCGGGCCTCCGGCAGTCCCGTGAGTCTGCCGTTCCCCGGCGGCGTCGCGAGCAGCGGATCGAAGGCCGGCAGCAAATACAAGTTCAGCATCGCCAGCACGTTCGCCGAGTTCTGCCCGACACTGCGAAACAAGCCCGGCGTGACCACGCGACTACCGGAGGGTGTGGCGAGCGTGCAGGAGATCATCCTCAACGGCCCCGACCTGGCGACGATCAGTGCTGCCACGCAAGTCGCCATCGCGGCGGCGAAGGACGTGCCCGACCTGCTCCGCATCTCGGCCGGCAACTACGGTGGCCGCCTCGGCAAGAGCTTCGTGTACCTGCACCCGAAGGCCGGGGCGTAGTCACGTCGAGTACACCCACCGGCCCAGCCAGCGGGCCGGGAAGAGCAGCAGCAGGATGAGCAACCCCCACGCGCCGACGAACGCTGTCGCCAGCACCGCGTCGAGCACCACCAAGCCCAGGATCGACCGCTTCACCGCCGCTTGCACTTCCTTCGGCCCCGGCTGGCGAATCGCCGCCACGACCTTGTCCCCGACCAGCAGGCCGAACGCCACGACGAAATAGGTGAAGTAAATCGGCGTCGAACCCGGCGGCCGATAGACCGGCACCGTGACGGCCAGGCCGAGTGCCGCGAGCATTACGCCGGCTGCGAGAATGAGCGGCCGGCGGTTTGACGCGGCCTCTTCCGTGCGGGCGAACCACGTGACGCCGACGATGTATAGGCCGGTCGTCGCCGCGAGGTGCAGGTTCGGCACGCTCAGCACGTCGCCGCCCGGCCCGGACAGGCCGAGCAAAATGTTCAAGAACCGACAAGCTCCCATGCTGATCGGACCGACGGGCGTGTGCTTCAACCAGGTGTTGTAGAGCAAGATCGCGGCGACGAGGGCGAACGCGACCGGCACCGCAGTCGGCACGAACAGCGTCATGGCCAGACCGCACGTCATGAGCGCGAGGCCGAGAAACAAGGCGACGCGAGCGGGAACCCGGCCCGACGGGATCGGCCGGAACGGCTGCGTCTTCGTGTCTTCTTGGCGGTCGAAGAAGTCGTTCCAAACCATGCCGCCGCAGTACAGGCAGCCCGATGCGAGCAAGAGCGCCGCGACGATGTCCGGCCGATCCGTGATGTACCCGGCCGCGCACGCGGCCATCGCGATGTCGGCGAACGCCGTGAAGACGTTCGGGATGCGCAGCAGTTGCGCGTAGGCTAGCCATTTCCCCTTCACCCGTTCACCCTCATTCCCAAATCAAGAATTTCGGCCACAGATTCACACCGAAAAGACAGATCGGAGGAAACCAATCAAAATCGTTTTCGTTGTGATCTGTTTTGTCTTTGTTGATCTGTGGCCAATTCTCTTACGCCAGCTCCACGCTCACGCCGTAGTCGGCTGGCGACGGCACGGCGTTGCGGTCGCCGAGGGCCATCACGTCTGGCTCGGCGTTCACGTACCGCACGTCGCGGATACCTTCGGCCATCAGCCGGCCGGCGGCCACCGCCCGCGTGTCGCTGCCGTCGTCGGCCATGCCGATGAGGACCGCCGACACCGCGTAGCCTCGCTTCTTCAGTTGGCCGAGCGCCACCGACGTCTCGATGGGCACCCGCGGCAGAATCGCGATCACGGTCGCGTCCCGCGGGATGCGCTGTCCCATCTCCAGCGCGAAGCCGGCGAACGGCGTTCCGTCGGTCAGCTCCAGCCGAGCGAGCGTCTCACGAATCTTCTGGAACTGATCGTACCCGCGACGCGTCTCGACGATCACCGGCCGCAGGCGGTCGTTCTGCTCCTTCTGCTCGAAGTGTGCCCGCGCATCGTAGCGGTTCGCGAACTCCTCGTCGGCCGGTTGTTCGTGGTTCGCGTGTTCCTTCAACGCCTCTTCGCGGATGCGATCCGTGGCATCGCGGCCGTTGCTGGCCACGCCGACTTGCTGGTTCAAGAGCGTGACCGCATTCGCGATCGACACGGCCGTGGTGATGGCCAGCTCGCTGCGGATCGGTTCGCCGCCCTTGAAGTAGCCGTCTTTGTGGAAGTCGAGCAGGATCGTCGCCCCGGCCAGCGAAGTCGGCTCGTAGACGCGGCTGTGCAGTTGCCCCGTGCGGGCCGTCGCTCGCCAGTGGATGCGCTGGAGCGGGTCGCCCATCTGGTACGGCCGCACGCCGGCGGTCCGCGTCGGGTCTTCAAAGAGCATGTTCGCGAGGCGAATCTCGCCGATGGGCCGCGTCGAGGCGAAGTCGAACTTCGTGATTGGCAGCACCTTCGGGTAGACGAGCACGAACGCCGGGTCGGTCATCACGCGGTGCCGGCGGTGCAAGCCGAAGACGTCGCCCGTTTCGGCGAACAGCGGGCCGATCTGGTAATAGCCGCGCAGGTTGAACGTGAGTTTGAACTTCACCTCGGCCTCGCCGCCGGCCCGGATGAACAGCACCCGCACCCGCCCGCCCTTCACGCCGACGCGGCGTTGCAGGATGGCCGCCTCGGTGAGCAGGTCTTCGACCAGCACCCACGGGATGAGCAGCTTGCCGCTGTTTCGCACAACCACGCGCACGTCGGCACTCTCGCCGATCTCGCGCGGGGCGGTGTCCACGCTGCGTTCGGCCGCGAGGTCGGTGATCCACGCCTTCGCGAGGTACCGGCTGATCAAGAACACGCCGAGCAGCACGTACCCGGCGAACGCCACAAGTCCCGCTTGCAGTGCAAGCGCGACGCCGAGCAGGACGAAGATGCCGAGGAACCAGCGCATGGGGGCTAGATTAGGACTTCGGCCCCGCCCGGCACAATCGCGTTGACACGCACGGTCGGGCGGCGAGAATGGCGGGACCACCCTCGCCTGGAGATTGCCCATGCCTGAACCCGCCGCCGCCCGCCCGAACCGCCGTGGGTTCTTGACCGGGGCCGTTGCCGCGACCGGGCTGTCCGGTTCTGCTGCGTCCGCGGCCGACCCCGTGAAGGGAGCACCTGTGAACCCGCGCCTGTTCACCTTCGTCGGCGGCAAGGCCGGGGCGTGGTCCGTCGCTTCGGTGACGGCCGTCGCCGGGGACACGCTGCCAACGCCCGCCCGTGTGGACATCGTCGCCGGGGCGGTCGCGTCTTTGCCCGACGGCGGGGCGTGGATGCTCCGCGGCGTGACCAGCAACGAGCGGTACGTCACCCGGCCAGAGAAGGATTCGCTGCTGAAGACGCAAGCCGCCCTCGGCCGGCCAGAGGCAACGCACGGGGCCCTCATTCCGATTCGCAAGAATGCGAAGTGGTGGGCACTCACGCAAGACGAGCGGCGGACGATCTTCGAGGAGAAGTCGAAGCACGTGACCGTGGGCCTGAAGTACCTGCCCGGCGTGGCCCGTCGGCTGCACCACTGCCGCGACCTCGGCGAGGCCGAACCGTTCGACTTCCTGACGCTGTTCGACTACGCCCCGGCCGACGCGGCCGCGTTCGACGCGATGCTCGCCGAACTGCGCACAACGGCGGAGTGGAAGTTCGTCGAGCGGGAGGTCGACATCCGGTTGGTGCAGGCGGACTGATCTCCTTTGGCCCGGAATCTGCGGCCGTCAGCCTCCCGGTCGGGCCGAAACGGAATAGTGTGGATAGTGTGAAGAGAAGGCCGTGACCGGCCGCCGAGGCGATTTTTCACAGGCCGGGGTAGAATGTCAAACACGCGAGATCGACTCCTGGACGTGGCCGAGGAACTCATTCAGACGGTCGGGTACAACTCGTTCAGCTATCGCGACCTCGCCGCG
>JBBQCQ010000284.1:0-5703 GCA_038318835.1 Gemmatales bacterium
GGGCGCGGCCCTGCTATGGGGGGCGGTTTATTAAACCCATACCCCACCCCCGGCCCGGCTACGCCCGGGCCGCTCGCCAGGATGGGGTTGCGAATGCTCCGGTCGGCCAGACCGGGGCGAGTCGTGCAGGGGGAATTGTAGCGGCTTTCCGTAGGTCGGCCGAGCCGAGGCCGACCTACTTTCGCCGCCACACCTCCAACTCGTCGAACGTCGCCAGCGGTTCGTACTGCTCGCGCAGCATCTGCGGCACGTGCGACCACGTTGGCACTTCATCCCACTCGCGTGGCCGCCACACCACGAGCGACTCCGGGGACGCCACGATCTCGTCGGCGAAGCGGTCGAGGTCGTCGCGGCCGACGATGATGACCCACATCATCGACTCGGCGTGCAGCGGCGTCGGCCGGCCGGAATCACCATTCACCGCGGCCGGCGATAGCAGCAAGTTCGCCACGGGCACCGTCTGCGTTCGCAGGTACTCGGTCAGGCGGCGGTAGCCCGCCCACGGGTAGACGTGCTGGTTCGGCACGCCCCGCCGCGTGTACCCGGATGGCACGTAGCTGTTGGACGGCCGCCCGGTCACAGCCCGCCACGTGCGGCCCACGTGCGAAGCTTCGCAGAAGTTCGGCCGCCACTCGACGCACGCCCCCACCACCGCAAGGACGGCCGCGAGGCGCAGCTTCGGCGACACGGGCGAACGCAGCAGACCGGCGGCGACGGCCATGCCGGCGGCGGCGAGCATGACGTGATACGGCTGCACCAAGTACCGATGCGGGAACGGGCTGAGCGGCTTGTAGAACCACGCCCCGACGAGCGCGACGATCGGCCACAGCATCGCGGCCGATGGCACCCGCGATCCGCACAGTCGGGCGACGCCGCCGACCGCGAGCAGTACGAGGACGCCGCCGGTCAGGGTTTGTTCGCCGTAGATTTCGAGGCGATCCACGCCGACGTGCTTGTAAATGCCGCCTTCGCCGAGTCGGCCCATCTCGCGCACGAAGTCGCCGAAGACACCGTAGGCGAACAGCGGCAGGAACAGCAGCCCAACGAACGCGATTCCGCAGCCGATACCCAGGGCGAGGCTTCGCCAGCCGCCCGCGAGCCACGCCGCCGCGGCGACGGCCGGCAATAGCAGCACCACCTGCGGCCGTGAGGCCACCGCAAACGCGCACAGGGCGGCACACGCCACGAGCGACCACCGCAGCCGCGTGCGACCGGCCACAAGCAGCAGGCCGAGCAGCACGAAGGCGACCGCTTGCCAATCGCGCTGGGCCGCGAGCGAGAAGTCGAGCGTGGCGTGATAGCTCACCAGCACCGCCGCCGCGAGGGTGCCCGGCAGAAACGCCCCGAGGCGGACCCGCGACCACGCCACGCAGCCGACCGCGACCACGACCAGCAAGGCCGCGTCGAAGGCGTAGACCACCACCGGCCGACCCCAGCCGAAGAGTTCGCCGAGAAGCATCGCCTGATAGATCGGGCCGGGGAAGTTCGTTGTCGGCAGGTCGCGGTACGGCAGGCGGCCATCGGCCCACCCGCGCGCGAGCGTGGCGAAGACGTCGTGGTCGGCCCACATCGGCCACGTCAGGTAGCCGGGCAGCCACGTCGCGAAGACGCCGAGGGCAAACAGGGCAAGCAGCACCGTGATCGGCCCGGCCAGCAGTCGTTCTGCGAGGGCGTCCAGCCGCGATGGGCGAAGGGGCACGGGCGGCGAAACGAGCACGACCGCGGCACGAACCCGCGGCCGAAGGATGGAGGTGAACATGGCCCGAACTTCTACCCTGCGGGCGACAGGCGAGGCAACGGCAACTTCCGCAGTCAGGGAAGAACTTAGCCACAGATTCTCACGGAAGAGACAGATCAGAACCAAATCCGATTTTTGATCTGTCTCTTCCGTGAGAATCTGTGGCTAAACTTTTATGAATTGAGTTTCCACTACTCCAGTACCACGCCGTGGCCGGCGCGGAAGTCGACGACTTCGATCTCGACCGAGCGCTGGCCCTGCCACTCGTTGAGCCGCGGGGAGAAGACCAGCGAACACTTGCCGCCCGCAGACATCAGTTCGTCAAAGCGGTCGCCCATGCTGAAGGCGACGGCCCGGATGAGCGTGTTGCCCTGCCGCACGCGGAAACTAAGGTGCCGCTCGCCCTGCCCCATCCGCCGCGGCACGCCGTCGATCGTCAGTTCCGTGGCCAGGAACCGCGGCTTCGGGTTGCCCGCCCCGTAGGGTTCCAGCCGGTCGATGTCCTTGAGCAGTCCGAAGGTCAGCGCCGTCAGCGGCACCTCGGCGTCGATGACCAGCCGCGGCCGCGGCAAGCCATTCGGGAACCGCCGCAACACGCCGGCCGAGAAAAGTTCGCGGAAGCGGTCGAGGTTCGACGGCCGCACCTTCACGCCGGCGGCGAAGGCGTGCCCGCCGTAGCTCTCCAGCACCGCCTCGCAGTCCTTCAACGCCTCGTGCAGTTCGACGCCCACGATGGACCGGCCCGACCCGGTCGAGGGTTCGTCGTTCGGCCGCAACGACACAAGAATGGTCGGCTTGCCGAACTGCTCGGTCAGCCGGCCGGCGACGATGCCGACGACCCCCTGGTGCCAGTCGGCCGACCCGAGGACGAACGCCGAGTGCCCCTCCATCTGGTGTTCGGCGATCATCTCGCGGGCCTGGGTGGCGATGCGGCGTTCGATCGTCTGCCGATCCGAATTGTACTTCTCCAGACTCTCGGCGATCTGGCGAGCCTTGACCGGCGATTTCGTCGTCAGCAGTTCCACCACCAAAAGCGCACACCCGAGCCGGCCGGCCGCGTTCAACCGCGGGGCGAGGCGGAAGCTCACGTCCTCGGCCTTAACCGCCGCGTCCTTCAGCTTGCACGCTTCCAGCAAGGCCTTCAGGCCGAGCGGCGGCTTCGCGGCGATGCGGGCGAGGCCGTGCTTGACGAAAATGCGGTTCTCGTCCTGCAGCGGCACCACGTCGGCCACCAGGCCGAGGGCCGCCAGGCCGACGCAGTCCATCAGCAGTTCGCGGAGGTCCGGCGTGACCCGCGAATTGTTACTGGCGAGCTGCGCGACCACCCACGCGAGTTTGAACGCCACACCGGCCCCGGACAGGCCATCGAACGGGTAACCGCCCGGCAGTCGCGGGTGGACCAGAACGTCGGCGTTCGGCAGTTCGGCCTTCGGCTCGTGGTGGTCGGTGATGATCAGTTCCACGCCCTGCTGCCGGGCTTCGTTTGCTTCCTCGACGGCCGTGATGCCGCAGTCCACGGTGACGAGCAGGCCCACGCCGTCGGCCTTCGCCGTGCGAACGGCCTCGACGTTCAGCCCGTACCCTTCGTCTAGCCGGTGCGGGATGTAGAAATCGACCACGCCGCCGAGGTGCTCGATGATGCGGCACAGGATGGCCGTGCCGGTCACGCCGTCGGTGTCGTAGTCGCCGAAGACGCGAATGCGACGGCCGTCGCGAATCGCCCGCACCACCCGCTCGGCACCGGCCGGTACACCGGGGAGCATCTCCGGTGGGTGCAGCGCACTCAGCACCGGGTTCAGGAACCGCTGCGCGTCGGCTGCCAGGCGGATGCCGCGATTGGCGAGCAGCTGCGCGACCACCAGCGGCACCCGCAGTTCGGCCGTCAGGCGGCGAGTGGTGGCGTCGTCGTGCGGTAGGAGGTGCCACTGTTTAACTACGTTCGTCAACGGCATTCCCTCGCGTGGCGAAACAGAGATTCTATGCACACCATCGACGCTTTCCCGCCGCCGTTGCGGCCAACTTGCCGCCATCCCGCCCCGGCACAGCCCGCACCTTCGCCCCGTCCGGTTGTTCCGGCAGAATCGCTCGCCGGCCGCGCGATTCTGGCAATTTGGATCATGGGCCGGGTGAAGGTTTCTTGGGGGTAGTCCGATGGAAACATCAGGGGGATGGAGGGGGAATTCGCATGGCCTTCCGCCGTCCGTGCGTGATGGATCCGCAATTTACCTCGCAAGGGAGTCTTCGCCTCATGAACCTGTCAGCACTCATTCTCACCTCGGTTTTGGCCACCGGCGGCGACCCGTGCGCCACGCCGTGTGTCCTGTCGGCCCCCTCGTGCGGGTGCGATTCGTCTCCGGGCTTCTTCACGAAGCTGCGGGCGAAACTCGGCTCGCGGTCCTCCTGCGACACGGCATGTATCCCCTGTGGCACTCCGCTGTTCGCCGGCTTCACCACGGCCTGCCACGAACCGGCCGACCCGTGCGGCAAGCCGGGCTTGCTCACCCGGCTGAAGGCCAAGTTCCAGCGGGGCGGCACCGCCGGGTGCGGGTCCGCCTCGGACTGTTCGTCCCCTGCGATGCCGTGTGCGGCCATGCCGGCCGCCCCCAGTGGTTGTGCCCTGCCGATCGTCCCGACTCCCGTCTCGACGATCAACCCAGAACCACCCCAGGCGATGCCGATGCCGCCGCAGGTGATGCCGCCACAAATCGTGCCGCAGCCCGTGGCCCCGCAACCACCGAAGGCGATGCCGAAGCCGATCGCCACGCCGGCCAAGCCGGCGACGGAAATCACCATCCCCAAGCCCGCGAACGAAATCACCATCCCCAAGCCCGCGACCAAGGTGGCCCCGAAGCCGATTTTGGAAGCCGCCCCCAAGCCGAAGGCGAAGAAGCTCGAAACAGGCACCGAGTTCATCATCCCGGCCATCCCGGCCGTGAAGTAACCGGCGACCGACTCGAAACGACAAACGGCTGCGGGACAACCGTGGCCGTTTTATTCATCCTCAGTGCATCGAAATGCTGGTTACAGTGTCGGGCCGATGTGCCACGGGGCGAACTCTTCTTCGCCGGCTCCGTGGATTTCGCTCTTCGTTTTCTTCCCGCTCGCGGTGGCCAGAATCTCCTCGAAGATTTCCTTCCCCACTTCCTCGACCGGCACGCCGTTCAGAATCTTGCCGGCGTTGATGTCCATATCCGAGATCATCCGCTCGTAGAGCGGCGTGTTCGTCGCCACCTTCAGGCACGGGGTCGGCTTGCAGCCGTACACGCTGCCGCGGCCGGTCGTGAAGACGCACACGTTCGCGCCGCCGGCCACGATGCCGGTCATGCTCACCGGGTCGTAGCCGGGCGTGTCCATCACCACGAAGCCCTTCGCCTTGATCGGCTCGGCGTACATCAAGACATCGGTCATCGCCGTGGTGCCGGCCTTCGCAATCGCCCCGAGCGACTTCTCGTAAATCGTCGTCAGCCCGCCCTCCTTGTTCCCGACGGACGGGTTATTGTTGATTTCGACGCCGAAGACGCTCGTGTACCACTCCCACCACTTGATGCGCTCGACTAGCTTCTCGCCGACAGCCGGACTGACCGCGCGGCGGGTGAGGATATGTTCGGCTCCGTAGATTTCCGTGGTCTCGCCGAGGACGGTCGTGCCGCCCTGCTGCACGACCATGTCCGAGGCAACGCCGAGAGCCGGGTTAGCGGTGATGCCGCTGTTGCCGTCCGAGCCGCCGCAGTTCGTGCCGAGGATCAGGTGCTTCGCAGAAATCGGCACCCGCTTCACGTCGTTGACCTGCGGCAAAAGGCCGGCGATGGCCTCGACGCCGGCGTCCACCGTCTTGCCGATGCCGCCGATCTCCTGAATGCTCAGCAGGATCGGCTTCTTCTTCGGCTTGCCGAGTTGGATCAGTTCGAGGTGCTCGTTCTCGATCAGGTGGGCGGCCTGCCCCGTCTCGCAGCCGAGGCCGATGA
>JBBQCQ010000285.1:0-5702 GCA_038318835.1 Gemmatales bacterium
GTTCCGCACGATCGCCGAGACACCGGCCGTACAGTTCTCGCTGAACGCTCCGTGGTACACGATGACCATCGGTGTGGTCAGTTTCCACCACCGCGAAGACCAAATCTTGTATTGGTACTTCGACCAGGTCCTCTGGGGACACGGACGGGGCCGGGCGGGCGAAAGCCGATGGGGCCGCCCTGGCGTTCGCAAAGGCGGCCGGGGCCACCTATGCCCTTGCGGTTACGGGCACAGGGTCTGAAGTCGGACGTTATTTCTTTCGGGACGGGGACGGATACCGGGTCGCCCTCCCCCCGCGGAAGACTCGTCGCGGGCACCGCATGCTGTGGATCGACATCTGTCCGCAACTGGACGGCAAGGTGCCCGCGGACTTCTTGGAAGAAGCCCGACGGGACATGGCCTACGGATACACTCGTCATCTTTTCGTGGGGGCCGACAACCCCGATTGGTGAACTTCAAACGAAAACGGGCGACGGTTCTCGAAGACCCGTCGCCCGTTCATTTTTTCATCCGCGTCAGTTCAACTGATCATCAGTGAACTGCTCCAGGCGGTTCATCCGCGTCGGCTGGCGGAGCTTCAACAGCCCGCGGGCCTCGATCTGGCGGATGCGCTCGCGAGTGATGCCATAGTGCCTGGCCACGTCGTCGAGCGTTCGCGGGGTGCCATCCTTCAAGCCGTAGCGGAGTTCGATCACCTCGCGTTCGCGGGGAGCCAACGACCGGAGAACCTCGTTGATACGGTCCTTCAAGAGCCGTTGATCGACGTGTTCACCGGGGTTGGGAACGTGCGCGTCCGAGAGGAAGTCTTCCACCGATCGCTCGCCATCGCCGCCGATGGGGTCGTGCAAACTCATCGGCTGTCGGCCGACCAGACGCAGCGACCGAGTCTCCTCTTCCTTCACGCCGAGCGCGGCCGATAGTTCCTCGTTCGTCGGTTCGCGACCGGTCGCCACGGTCAGCTCGTTCCGCTTCCGCTCCATCTTCGCCAGCAGGCCGATCTGGTGGCACGGCACGCGAACGGTGCGGGCGTTGTCAGCAAGTGCCCGCTGCACACCCTGACGAATCCACCACGTGGCGTAGGTGCCGAACTTGAACCCGCGGCGGTGTTCGTACTTGTCTACCGCCCGCATCAGGCCGCGATTGCCTTCCTGGATAAGGTCGGCGAACGGCAGACCGCGGTTGCGGTAGTTCTTGGCGATGCTCACCACCAGCCGCAAATTCGCCTCGGCGAGTTGACGGCGGACCACTTGGTAAGCGTGTCGCCGCTTCTTCAAGACTCGCACGGCTGCCGCCAGTTCGGCCGCGGTCATGTGAATCTTGTTCTGCGCGTCGAACAACCGCTGGGCCGGTTCCGGGTACTGGGCGTACTCGCCATCGGCGGCCCGAACGAGGTGTTTCATCTCGTCGGCCATGTCGGCGAGTTCGTCCACCCACTGTTCCAGCAGTTCGGTTCGTGGCGACAGTTCGGCCATCAGACGGTTGACCTTCATCAGCCGCCGGAAGCGGTTCCGCTGCCACACGGGGTCGTCCATCAGGTCCAGCTTCAGTCCGGTCGTGAAGGCGTCGGCCTCTTCGTGCAGCAGGCGGCGAACCAACGGCAGGTTGTGCGGCATCCGCGACATGATCTGCAGCCGGCTCATCCGCATCTCGACGGTCGAGTACACGTCGATGGTCGGGTCGATGGGGGCATGCCCGCCGACCACCCGCTCGAAGGTGTACATGGCCCGGCCGACGATCCGCGTGCAGTACAGGGCCGCATGGCGGAAGCGGTTACGGGCGCGTTCCAGCAACTCGGCGATCGACAGTTCCTCGGAGCGATTCAGGAGGCGGATTTCGCCCATCTGCCGCAGGTACAGGCCGAGCGCGTCGTCGGAACTCGACGACGATTCCTCGGCCGCCTGTTCCGTAATCTGCTCGTCGGTCGCGTCCAGAGCCGTATCGTCGTCGACGTCGTCCGATTCTTCGGCGTCGTCTTCGTCCTCGATGCTCAAGTGCGGCTCCTCGGTGCGAAGACTCTTGGCGAACAGGTAATTATCGACTTGCGTCAAACGGCTCATGAGTGCGGATACCTCGTGGGGGGGAACCGCGGACGGCGACCCAACTGCACACGGTACGGCTGCCAAACGTCGGAGAACCGGTACGTCTTACCAGCCGGGTGAGGAGGGTCTTGGACTCGACGGAACGGTTCCGGGCGTTCCGGCGAACATGAACGCGAAATTGTACGCCCGAGGCGTTTCGACCACAACTGAGAGAGATTGACGGTCGAGGAAACCGGGAGGTTCACGGCACCACGGTTAAGTAATCAATACGTAGGTATTATACCCCTTATCCGGGACGAGGTCGGAGCGAAAAGTTTTCGCCCTGGGGAATGTGGCGAAGCTGCGCCGGATGTGCGCCCCGAATTTTACCACCCCTTCTTTCGATACAATCCGATCCTCTTTGCGAGGCAGAATTGAGGCGATGGTATCAACGTGGTGTAGAAATCAGCCCCGCGAGGTAGCTGACCGGGTCGCCCTTCTCCTTCGCGGCCTCGGCGAGGGCGGGGAAATCGCCGACCTGCCGGGCCAGGTCCATGAGGCTAGGGCACGACAGGCCGCGGTCGTCGGGCAGGCGGGACAGATACTTGCGACCGGCCGCGAGAGCGTCGGCCTGGCGGTCCACTTTCAGGAGTAGGTTGATGTATACCTCGGCCGGAAAACTGTTCCCTTCCGCCAGTTCCCGCTCGATCTTGGTCTCGAAGTGCCTTAGCCCATTCTCGACATCTCGGCCGAGGAGGACATCGAGGTAGACGGCATAGTCAGCGTAGGTGTTCTCGAACGGAGCGTCGGCATCCCCCTGGAACTGCCGGGCGAGCCGTTGCCCGTAGGCGGATAGGTTGTGGGCTTTTTCCAGGGCGGTCGTCTCGGTCGGCAGCAGTTGCAATGCCATCTGCACGACCGACGACAGGTGCGATACGTCGATGTGGTACACGTCTTCGCCGAACAGTTCGTCCTGGAGCATCTCGGGGATCGTGCCGCCGACCGGCAGGCCGCGGGCTTCCAGGTCGTTGCGGAGGCGGTCGGACAGTTGTTCGTGCAGGCTGCGAACGAGGCCGGTGAAGCAGTAAGTCCGCAAGTCTGGGTGGGTGCTGAGGTCGGAGCCGCCGACCATGGTGATGGTCGAGCAAATGCCGTGGCGGGTCAGATAGATGTCGAAGCCCTTGCGGGGGTGGACTTGCTGATGCCAGGCGATGTCCACGAGCGGGTATGTGTCGTCGTCCGGCCCGGACTCGAAGGCTTCGAGGGCCGCCTTCACCGGCCCCGGTTCGCCGATGAGGCGGAAGAAGCCCCACGCCTTCGCGAAGTCGTGGGTCTTCAGGTAGATGTTCCCCACTTCGCGGGCGGCGTCGCGGATGGCACTCTCATACGGTTCGTGGGCGTCCGGCGGCAGGTCGCTCGATGGCCCCGTGGGGAACGGCGACACGCCGAGTTCGACCCGCTTTTTCATGAGGATAGCGTAAAAGAGCGAGTGGTAATCGCCGGCGGTGCGGAGCTCGTCGCAAAGTTTCTCGACAGCTGCTTTCGGCCCGGCGGTGGCGAGCACGGCGCGGAGGTTCTCGAACTGCTCGGTCGGGATCGTGGGGGCCGTCAAATCCATACCCTGGTTTCTCCGAGAAATTTCGCACGGTCGGCCCATCCGGCAGGACCGGCCGAGCGACCGCGTAAATCCGCACGGTTGTTGTAGTTCGTGCGGGGCCGGAAGGCACGGAAAGTGGGTTCGCGGCGCGCGATTTCCTCATGTCGGCGGCGGCCCGCGGGCAGTTTCCTATTTCCCCCACGAACCGCGAGATATAACTTCACAGGAGAGGGCTGCCCCTCCGAAAATCCCCTTGCTTGACCGTTGGCCACTCGCACCTTCCCTCAGGCGGGATCCATGGACGAACTTCAGCACGAATGCGGCATCGCCGCCCTCTATGACCTCGGGACGGACACCCGCTCGCAGGTCTGGAACGGCGACCCGGACGAGATCGCCCGGTTGATGCCGCGGATGCTGTTGGATCTCCAGAACCGCGGCCAACTCGCGGCCGGCATGAGCGGCTATAACCCCCGCCGCGGCAAACTCCTCGATACGTACAAGGAACTCGGCCCCGTCTCCGAAGCCTTCCGCATGGCTCGACCGGAGAAGCACGCGAGCATCATCGAGAACCACGGCGGGCGGGCGGTCATCGGCCACGTCCGGTACGCCACCTGCGGCCAGGACAACCGCGAATACGCCCAGCCGTTCGAGCGGAAGCACTCGCAGAAGTGGATGTGGTTCGCCTTCGCGTTCAACGGGCAACTCGCGAACTTCGCCAAGCTGCAAGACGAACTCCTGAAAAATAACCCCGACTATCACATCGTCCGCAAAGACAATGACACCGAAGTCATTCTGCACTACCTCGGCCGCGAGATGCAGAACCTCGGCAACGACGACCCGGTACAGATTTTTCGCAACCTCAGCGAGAAGTTCGACGGGGCGTACAACATCGTGTTCCTGAACGCACAGGGAGAGATGGTCGTCTCGCGCGACCCGCTCGGCATTCGCCCGCTGTGCTACGCCTTCGACGGCCGGCTGTTCGCTGCCGCCAGCGAGAGCGTGCCGCTGCTCAACCTCGGCTTCTCGTCGGCCGACATTCACTCGCTCGAACCCGGCCATCTTGTTCTGATCCGCGATGGCAAGTTCGCCATCCACAAGTACGCCGAGTCGAAGCGCACGGCTCACTGCTTCTTCGAGTGGATTTATTTCGCCAACGTCGGTAGCACGCTCGACAACCGCAGCGTATACCTCTCCCGCTCCGCCCTCGGCAAAGAGTTGGCGGAACAAGAACGCCGGCTGAAGCTGTTCGACATCGACGCCGAGGACACGATCGTGGTGCCGGTGCCCGACACCGGGAAGGCCGCCGCCGACGCGATGGCGTTCGAATTGGGGATTCCGTCCCGCGAAGGGCTGATCCGCAACCGCTACGTCGGGCGGACGTTCATCGAGGGCGGCAATCGGGCGGACAAGGTCAAGCTGAAGTTCACGCCTCTGCGCGAGGTGCTCGAAGGCAAGCGGGTGCTGCTCGTCGAGGATTCGATCGTCCGCAGTACGACGCTGAAGACGCTGCTCAATTACATCCGGGATGTGGGCGGAGCGCGGGAGATTCACGTCCGCGTCGGCTGCCCGCCGATTATCTCGCCGTGCTTCTACGGCATCGACATGTCCACGGTGAAGGAACTGTACGCCCCGTCGCGGATGGCCGGCATGGTGCCCACGCTGGCCGAACAGCAGGCGATGGCCGTCGAACTCGGAGCCGATTCGCTCTTGTACCTGCCGGTCGAGGCGGTGGCCCGGTGCCTGGAAAAATTGCCGGAACAACTCTGCCGAGCGTGCCTGACCCGCGAGTACCCGACACCCGTCGGCGAGCAACTGTATCAACTCTCGCTGCGGAGCAAGAACGAAGACGGCCGCACCTACGAAGCCGGCGTGCCCATCACGATCGCGCGATAATACAAAGACGGCACGCGGAGAACTCGGATCTGCGGACGCGGATGAAAACCGGATCAGAACAGGAATCGAATTCAGTTTTATCCTGATTTTATCCGCGTCCGCAGGTCCGCGTCGTCCGCGTGCCGTTCGAGTTTTCGCCTTCACCAGGACTGCCGATGGCCGACGACGATCACGCGATAGTGGCGTACCGCATC
>JBBQCQ010000286.1:0-5697 GCA_038318835.1 Gemmatales bacterium
ACTCTTTTCTTGTCTACCCACTACCCACTAACCACTAACCACTTTCTCATTCCGCGTCCACGCCGATCCACTGCGTCACGTCGGTGCGAGCGTGGGGCGAGGCCTCGGAGGGGGTCGCATAGGCGGCTTCCCACGCGGGGCCGAACTGCGGCAAGGCGGACAGCGGCACGTCCGGGTACTCGCGGTACACCGTCACCTCGTCGGGCGTGTCGGCGAACAGCGTCTTGTCCTCGGCCGGGAAGGCTTGGTCGGCCACCTGCCGCAGGTACTCGCCGGCGGCGGCGGCCGGGGTGCCCAGGATCGTGACCGCGTGGTTCACCCACGGGCCGTTGCCCACGAGCGTCGGCTTGGCCGTGCGGTAAGCCTCGGCGATGGCCCGCGTCGCCTCCGCTTGGCCGTCCCACTTCGCCTTGAACATCCCTCCCAGATCGACTTCGCCGAGGCGGGCGTTCAGGTGCAACCGGGCCTTCGCGCGGACCAGATCGAGAATCATTTCCGGCTTCAGCGTCGAGTTCACGCTCGCCTGATAGAGACCGCCAAAGTGTTCTTCGATGCCAACCTGAACGAGCCGCTCGATCTCTTGCAGGTCGTCGTCGGTCAGCACCTGCAAGTATCGCTGGGCGGCGTCCTCGATGGTCGGGCAGCCCGGCGGCATCAGGTACGAGGCATCCACCACCGGCGACGGTTGCTCCAGGTCGGCGACGATCAGCTTTTGCACAACCTCGATCCGCTGGCGGCTGGCCGAGATTTGCACCCGCAATTCGGCGAACGTCAGCTTCAGGTGCTCGAACAGTTTGGCCGCACGGCGGGCGATGCCGGCCTGGAACTGCGCACCGGGGAAGGTGCGGAATGCCTCGGCCACGTCGGCACCCGACGGCTTCTTGGCACCCGACAGCGGGTGGACGTAGGCCATGAGCGGGTCGTACCCGGCCCGGGCGAGCCGTTCCTGGCGCGTGGCTTCGGCCTCGCACTCGACCCGGCACACTTGCAGGTACGTGAGGATTTGCTGAATCGCCTCTTCGGCACTCGCCAGCCGGAACCGCGGGTCGTCGACCATCTCGTGAATGGCCGTGGTCAGCAGGACGCCGCCGGTTCCCGCCACGTCGTTGGCGACCAACCGCAGGGCGTCTTCGAGGGCCGTCGAGACCTTCTGGCTGGCCGGGCTGCCGATCACCTTGCTGAGTTGGTCGAGGACGGCGATAACTTTATTCACGTCCGGCGTGCGGGCCATCCAGCCCTTCGGCGTGACCGGATCGACGATCTTCGCGATCACCGTCGGGATCGGTTCTTGTAACATCGCCGCCGCCGCCTTGTGCAGGCTCGCCTGGACGGCGTCCTTGGACAGCCCCGCGGCGTTCATCTTCTCGGACACCCACGCCGGGATCAGATGCCGGGCACGGGTGATATCGGGGGACACCCAGTGCGTCAGAAGCACCCCCGTGAGCACGCGGGCGGTGCGGTCCACGATGGCCCCGCGGGGCCACGAGAACAGCGACCGGCCGAACGTCCGCACCGTGATGCCCAGGGCCGTCAGCGACCGCGGCCGGGCGTCGTCGGCCATCCGCCCGATCGGCGTGAATAAATCGAACCGGACCCGCTCGACGGCCGTGGCGATGGGGTCGTCGGCCAGCTTGGTGGCCGCCCGCTGCGGTGCCGGGGTCGCCCGACCCTTCGCATCCGAGTTCGTCCGGCGGGCCAGCTTGGAAATCGTGACGGCGCTCGAGTTCGTCCCGGCGGGTGTGTGTTCGGTCAGCAGCGGGGCCGGCAAAATGTACGTCGCCGAGAACGGCGGCTCGGCATCGCGGACGACGCCCGAACGGTCGTCGTACAAGGCTTGAAAGACCGTGCCCGGACGGCTGTAGTGGTTCAGTTCGGTGAGGGCGGCGCAGACGTTCGCCCGCACCTGCGGCGGTACGGTTTCGGGCGGGCCGTCCGGCGGCACGAAAAACACGCCGACCACGTCGGGCTTCGCGTAGCCCATCTTCTTCAGGCGATGGCGGACGGTATACGCCACGTCCAGGAACATGCCGCCGGTGCCGCCGGCCAGGGCGGCCACCACGTACACCCGCGGCCGGTTCGTGCGCAGGTCCAGGCCGGTGTGTTCGAGCGATGTCCCCAGCGCGTCCGGGTCGAGTATCGATTCCAGATCGTGCGTGATCTTCTGACTCAGCGAGCGGAAGTGATCGAAGAACGCCAGCCGGCCGAACGGGCGATAGCCGAGCGTGACCGGTGTCCGCGGGAGCTTGTTCAGCAGTTGCGCGTCGAACCACCCCTCGGTGATAGCGTGGCCGGCCAGCCGCGGCTTCATGTAATGCACCGGCCGGTTGAGCCGGGCGGAAAAGACCTGTTCGGCGGGCAGCTTCGCCAGTCGCTCCCACGGCTTGCTCTGGTCGGCGATCTCCGCGGCCTGCGGGTCGGTATCGATGTACAGCGTGCGAATGGCGGCGAGCGCGTCTGGGTTGCCGTAATGATCGGCGATGTCGGCCCGGAACCGCTGGAGCACCTGCCGGCCGCTCGCTCCGATGCCGATGACCAGCGTCGGTTGGAACGAACCCTCCCCCATCTGTTCGGCCGGGGCCGAACGCACCGGGTCGGCGTCGGGCGTACCGGCCGGCAACGGCGTCTCGGTCTTCATCCCCAGGTACTCGGCGGGCAGCATGAGCGACGAACCCGCACTGGTCGCGTCCCAACTCACCGCGTCGGGCGTGCCCAAAAGCGGAGCCGCGACCGACGGCCGATCGGAGTCGGCGGAGAGAAGGCCGGACGCGGATGCCGGCGGCGGGGGCGTGCCCAACCGCAGCGCGCGGACGAAGTCCATGCAGGTCGCGAACCGCTCCTCGGACTTCTTCGCCAGTGCCCGCTTCAACGCCGGGCGGTCGGCCTCCGGCGACGGGTTCAGGTTGGGCGGCGCGGCCAGGTGCTGCATGAGCAGTTGGTTCATGCTCGTGCCGTCGAACGGCCGCGACCCGGTGAGCAGTTCCTGATACACGCACGCCAGGCTGTACTGATCGCAGGCGCGAGTGACGATGCCGTCGAACGTCTCAGGGGCGGCGTACACGGGCGTGATGCCGCCGGTGACTTGCGCGGCCAGCCCTTGCAAGTCCTTCACCTGACCGAAGTCGCCGACCTTGACGTGATTCCACTGCAGGAAGATATTCTGCGGCTTCACGTCCAGGTGCAACAGGCCGTGCTCGCCGTTCATCAAGTCGAGGACCTCGGCGGCCTCCGACATATACACCATGAGTTCTTCGCGAGGGATGCCGATCTGCCCCCGCTGCCGGTAGTGCCGGAAGCGGTCCCACAGATTGCAGTCAGCAAGTTCCATGACGATGAGCAATCGGCCATCGACGATGTCGTAGCGATCAAGAGCGAGCAAGTACGGATGGCGGACCTTCTTGACGCGCTCCATCGACTTCAACTCTTGCTCGGCGTACCGGACGAGGTCGTTGTCCTTGCTGCGCAGGTCGCCGTGGATGATCTTGATGGCCTTGAAGATGCCGCCCGGCGCGATGCACTTCCAGACCTCGCCGAACCCGCCGCTGCCGAGGCGGTCGAGCAGGCGGTAGCCCGGAATCGGTTCGACGTTCGTCTCAAAATGGACGGCCATGGGGCGATCTCTACGGGAACGGAACCAGCGGGGCGAGCGGCGGTTCGGGGTGGATCGGGACGATGTTAGTTCGGGGCGGCGTCGGTCGCCACCCACGGGAGGTCGGTCCGCGTGTGCGGGTGATACTCGGCCACGAGCTGCTGCTGGTAGGCGTCGCGGCCGTGGTCGGCCAGTTGGGGCAACTCGGCCAGGGGCAACAGCGGGTACTCGCGGACGAACACAATGTCGTCGGCCAGCGGAGCCGGGATGAACCCGATGCCGGGCAGGATCGACTCGACGGTCTTGCGGAACCGTTCCCCGTCCGCACCGGGCGGGGCGGCCAGGATGGTCGCCTCCATCTGCGGCTTGCCCGAGATGCTCGTCAGGTCCGGCGCCGCCTCCTCGAAGGAGTGGGTGAGCAACTTCGGCGTGTTCGGGGCCGACTCCGTCCGGTAGCGGAAGAACACGGCCGCCGGGTCGGACTTCTCCAGGTGCCCTTCGAGGAATTCGTGCGAGAGGCGGGCGAGCACGGCCAGGAACCCGGTCGTGTTCTGCGGGTTGACGCACACGCCGACGAGGCTGCGGTACTTCTTGACGATCTCCTTCTGAAGATCCGCGTCCAGATCGACGATGTCCTGCGGCGGCAGTGCCCCCAGGAACAGGTCGGCCGCTCCGTCCAGCCCTTCTACGCCGTGCGGCAAGATCATCCGCCCCGGCCCGGTCGGGAACGGTTTCTCATCCCCCGCGGGCGAAATCAGGGCCATCATCTCGATCAACCGCTGACGGCAGAAGCTGATCTCGCGGACAAACTCCGGGGCCGACGTGGCCAGCCGGCGGTAGATGGACAGCGTCGCGTCGAGAACATGCAGCTTCAGCCGCTTGGTCGGGTACTGCTCCATCAGGTCGAGGAGTTCGCCCGACACGGCCTTGCGCGGGCCCATCACGGTCAGCGTTCGCCCGCCCATCAGGCCGTTCATCACGTTGGCCAGGCGGCCGTAGGTGTCGTACACGTCGGCCAGCACTTGCGACCGGACGCCCTCCAGGCCGGAGATGGTCCGCTTCAGGCGGGACATAATCTGCGCGAGCACTTCCTCGGCCCCGGCCAAACGGTACTGCGGCTGTTCGATGAACGCGACGGCCATCGCGGCCAGGTGGTTCTCGGCGTCGGCCACGACCTTCTTGTGCCGCTCTTCGATCACCTGTTGCAAGGACGGGCACTGCTCCCCCTCGATCTCGGGCAGGCCGACGACCTGGAACAGTTGCTGGATGACTTCATACGCTGAGTCCGAGTCCGACCGCACGGCCCCCGCGCCGCGCTGGCGAAGCGGGGCGACGAACGCCGCGAAGACTTTCTCCGGCTCCTCCCGCAAGGCCTCGCGAACAGCCTTGTTGAACCGCTCGACGACAACTTCCAGGTCCAGTTCGCGTTGCCGCCATTGCTCGTCGAGCCAGGTCTGGATCAACTCGCGGAGGTGCGACGCTTCCTTCGCCGTCCACCGCTGGATCATCCGCTGGCCGAGCCGCCGCGTGGCGACGGTCAACAGTTCGTGCCGCGGCCAACTGAGACGGTACAGGCCGCACGCCTGCACGACTGGCACGTTGGTCTTGTTGAGGGCGAACGCCTCGGTGCGAATCGAGTCCATAACTCGGCCGGCGGCGGTGAACAGTTCGAGGTAGATCGTGCGGGCGACGAGGCCGGCCGTCGTAGCCAGTTCGGCCGGGTCGTTCCGCTTCGGCAGTTGAATGAGGTTGCACCGGGTGAACGGGCCATCGCCATCCGAGATGGGCGGCTCGTTCGGGGCAAACCGGCCCTGATAGCGGTGCCGGCCGCCGTGGAAGTACTGAAGTTCCTGCAGAGCCGCGTAGGTGTTGCTGAGCCCGACCCCCTTCGCAGTCGTCTTGTCGGCCGACGGCACGAGAAGCACGCCGATGGTTTCCGGCTTCGGGTAGCCGATCTGGCGGAACTCGTTCTTGATGAGGTACGCGAGGTCGAGGAACATGCCGCTGCCGGTGCCGCCGGCCGTGCCCGCGATGATGTAGGCCCGTGCCCGGTTCGACCGCAGGCCGAGGCCGGTGCGGGTGGCGGAGGCGGCCACCGCCTGATCGGTGAC
>JBBQCQ010000287.1:0-5688 GCA_038318835.1 Gemmatales bacterium
GACGCCGGCCCGCATCGCCGCGGCGGCCGAGGGGCTTCGCCAGGTGGCGGCTCTGCCCGACCCGGTTGGCGAAGTCCGCGAGGGCGGCACGCGGCCGAACGGTTTGCAGGTGCTAAAAGTCGGCGTGCCGCTCGGCGTGATCTTCTTCCTGTACGAATCGCGCCCGAATGTCACTGTGGATGCCGCCGCGCTGTGCGTGAAGAGTGGCAACGCGGTCATCCTCCGCGGCGGCAAGGAGAGCCTGCACTCGAACACCGTGCTGCACGAAATCCTGACGGCCGAGTTGCCGAACCACGGTCTCCCGCGCGAGGCCGTGCAACTGGTGTCCACGACCGACCGCGAAGCCGTCGGCCACTTCTTGAAGATGCACGGGCAGATCGACCTGGTCATCCCCCGCGGCGGCGAGAGCCTGATCCGCCGCGTAGCCGCCGAGGCGACGATGCCGGTACTGAAACACTACCTGGGGAACTGCCACGTCTATGTCGATCGCGCCGCCGACCTCGATATGGCGGAACGCATCGTCGTGAACTCGAAGACGCACCGCCCCGGCGTCTGCAACGCGGCCGAGACACTGCTGATTCACGCCGGCCTCGCGGAACGATTCGCGAAACGAATCGCCGACGCCCTCCGCGAGAAGAAAGTTGAAATCCGCGGCTGCGACGAAACCCGCCGCTTCGTGCCGGATGCCGTGCCTGCGACGGAGGCCGACTACGCCGCCGAGTTCCTTGATTTGATTATCGCCGTGAAGATCGTGCCCGACTTGTCGGCCGCGATCGCGCACATCAATCGCTACGGCTCGAAGCACACCGACGCCATTGTGACGAACGATCTCGCTGCAAGTCGCCGGTTCGTGGCCGAAGTCGATTCCGCGGCCGTGATGGTGAACGCGAGCACCCGCTTCAACGACGGCTTCGAGTTGGGCCTGGGGGCCGAGATTGGCATCAGTACCGATAAGTTCCACGCCCGCGGCCCGTGTGGCCTCCGCGAGTTGACGACGTACAAGTACGTCGTCACCGGCGACGGCCAAATTCGCGGTTAAGGCAGCAGATCGGCGACGGCAACGCTCGCCGTCGGCGCGGCGAGGGGAGAAATGGAATCCGAGGCCGTGAGCGTGACGAGCGTGCGATACGCCATGCCGCCGTCGGGAATCGGCGCAGGATCACGGTAGACGAGAAGCTGCCGATTCTCCAGGTCGAGCACCCAGTAATCTGTCACCCCCGCGGTCGCGTACAGTTCAGCCTTCGTCGTGGTATCGTAGGCGAGTGAAGTCTCGGCGACTTCCACGATCAGAACAGCTTGCGATGGGTGGAATGTGTAGTCCCGCGGCTTGCCCGGGTACACGGCGACATCGGGTTCGGGGTCCGAATCGACAAGCGTCATCGGACTTTGGCAATGAACCCAGAACGTCGTGTGGAAGAAAGCACGCAAGGCTTCGGCCGTCAAGCGAACCGCCAGAGCGTGATTCCAACTGATCGGGCTCATTTCGACGATCTCCCCGTGAATCCGTTCGACGCGGCGGCCCCGAAAGAAGTCGAGTTCGCCGAGGCGGTAGTACTGCTCTCGGCTGAAGTGGAACGGTCGGTTGGAAGTTCTCGCGGTCGTCATCTCTCGCCCTCCAGCCCGATTGTACCGTCACGATTTGCCCAACACCAGATCGACAACCCAGCACCCACGGACGTGCGGACCGCCTCCCCGGCAGTGCGACAGAATGGCGGCGTCCTCGCAACCGGCGTCTTGCAGGGCGTCGGCCAGGATCGGCATCGCGGCGAACGTGCGCGGGTTGTACATCGTGTCCGCAAGCCCCACGGCCGTTTCCGTTCGCCAGGCGGTGTCGAACGCCCCGTCGAAGTACCGATTGTAAATGTCGCGCAGGAGCGCCGCCTGTGCCGCCTTTTCGACCTTTGTGGCGGTTCGCACGACGGCGTTCTTGTGTGCCATCACCCATGCGGCATTCGCCACGCCCGCGGTGAAGCCTTCGAGTACGTCATTGGTCAGGTCCGTGAGGATGTACGCCCCCTTCGCCAACGGTTCCGGCTTCTTCGCGTCCTTCAACCGCTTGACGGCGTCGCGCACGGGCTTGCGGGCCGCGACGGCGAGCGGCCGCGTTGCGGGGTTGTCGGCATACGCCTCGGCCACATCGATGATCGCTTCAAACGCCGTGTCGGGCGGGAGGGCGGTCAGCATCCGCCGCGCACACGCGCACGCCAGCAGGCGGAGCTTGCGTCGATCACGGCACGAGTCGATGAGTGAATCAGGCGACTTCGACGTCAGCCATTGTTTCTCGGTCACGGGCGGACTCCGAACGGATCAGGACTTATTGAGGACGAGATCGACGACCCAGCACCCGCGGACGTGGACCTGCTTCTCGTCGCGGCAATGCTGGAGGATGTCGGCGTGTTCGCACCCGGCGTCTTGCAGGGCGTCGGCCAGCACCGGCATCGCGGCGAAGTCGCGGGCGTCGTACATCGCCTGCGCGACGCCGACGGCCGTGGACGTTCGCCACGCGGGGTCGAAGGCGACGGGGTGGAACAGGTTGCCGAAGATGTCGTGAAAAAAATTGGGAACAACGTTGAAAGCGTGAGTCGTGGAACCTCTATCAAAATAGTGCGGCCCTGAGTCCATAATTCTACGCCAACAGTCTGGAGGTTCTATGTCGCGAATAGAAGTGCAGAGTCTGTGAACACAGGTAAAAGTGAAGTAGTCTTGTTCGTTCGTGGGAACCCTTCCGCGAAGTTGTCGCCGACCGAGTTGGTCATCGAAAAACTTGATCTGCGACTCGCTGAGTGCCTCATCTACGAATCGCTCAACATTGTCAATGACTTTCACCAGTTCTGACTCGGTAATCCAAGGTTGCAGCAAGCGACAACAAGCAACATTGAATAGCCGTAGCTTTCGGACCGGCTTTTGCTCGGCCTTCCAAAAATTTAGGATCGTCAAGTTGAGATCGGACGCATTCAGCCTCACTTCTTCCTTCATCCCCCGTCCTCCGGCTTGCGGCCCACCGCCCGGCGGCGGTCGATCTCGGCCATGCGTTCGCGGATGGTCGCCTCGAAGCCGCGGTCAGTCGGGGCATAGTATGTCACGGCGGCCGGCACGTACTCCTGGTCCACCCAGCCGCCCTCGCCGTCGTGGGCGTACTGGTAGCCGACGTGGCCGAACTGCTTCGACCCGGCGTAGTGCGAGTCCCGCAGGTGCTTCGGCACCGGCAGCGTGCGGCCCTCCTTCACGTCCTTCGCCGCCAGCCCAATGGCCACCGTCGCGGCGTTCGACTTCGGGGCCGTCGCCAGGTAGCAGACGGCGTGCGACAGGTTCAACTGGCACTCCGGCAGGCCGACCCGCTCCACCGCGTCCCACGCCCCGTTCGCCACCAGCAAGCCCATCGGGTCGGCGTTGCCCACGTCCTCGGACGCGAAGATCACCAGCCGGCGGGCGACGAACCGCGGGTCCTCGCCCGATTCGAGCATCCGGGCCAGCCAGTAGACGGCCGCTTGCGGGTCGCTACCGCGAAGGCTCTTGATGAACGCCGACGCGAGCTCGTAGTGCGAATCGCCGGTCGGGTCGAAGTCGAGCACCTTCCGCTGAATCGAATCCTGGGCGAGCGCGAGGTCGAAGAGAATCTTGCCGTCGGCCGTGTGTGTGACCTCCGTGTTCTCGACGGCCTGGGCCGACTTCACGCCGATCTCGACGGCCATCAGTGCCCGCCGCGCGTCGCCGTCGCAAATCTCGGCGAGGAAGCTCAGCGCCTCATCGGTCATCTCCACCGGCGTCTTGCCGAGGCCGCGGTCCTCGTCGGCGAGCGCCCGGCCGATGATCGTCTTGATGTGGTCGCGGGTCAGCGGTTCGAGCGTGAAGATTTGACTGCGTCTGAGCAGCGGCGTGTTCACCGCGAAGAACGGGTTCTGCGTCGTCGCCCCGATCAGGATGACGATGCCGTTCTCCACGTCCGGCAGCAGCACGTCCTGCTGTGAGCGGTTGAAGCGGTGAATCTCGTCGAGGAACAGGATCGTCCGCTCGCCCTCTTCTTCCAGGCGTCCGCGGGCTTCGGCGAGAACTTCCCGCACCTCTTTGATGCCGGCGGCGACGGCGTTCATGCTCACGAAGTGCGACTTCGTCTGGTTCGCGATGACGTGCGCGAGGGCGGTTTTGCCGCACCCGGCCGGGCCGTAGAAGATCACCGAGTTCAGCCGGTCCGCGAGCAGCATCCGGCGGAGGAGTTTCCCCGGTCCGAGGATGTGGTCCTGGCCGACGTACTCGTCGAGGGTCCGCGGCCGCATCCGGGCGGCGAGTGGTTGGGCGGCAAGACGGTTGTTCGCACGGAGGTCGCTGAAAAGGTCCATGCCATCATAAAGCCAGACGGACGGCCCATCGTCAAGAGCATTCTGTTCGGGCGTACACGTATTGTCGCGACCGCCGGGTGGGGTTAAGCTGCCGGAATGAAAGCCATCCAACTCGAACGGCCCGAAGCCTTCCGCGTGATCGACGTGCCCGAACCGCCTGCACCGGGGCCGGGCGATGCCGTCGTGCGGGTCCACCGCGTCGGCATCTGCGGCACCGACTTCTCCGGCTACCTAGGCAAGATGCCGTTCTTCAGCTACCCGCGCATCCCCGGCCACGAACTCGGCGTGGAAGTCGTCGCCGTCGGGCCGGGCGTCACGCATGTGAAGGTCGGCGACCGGTGCAGCATCGAGCCATACATCAATTGCCAGAAGTGCTACTCGTGCATCCGCGGCCACACGAACTGCTGCATGCACCACCAGACGCTCGGCGTTCACATCGATGGCGGCCTGCAACGCCTCTTCACCATCCCCGCCCGCAAGCTGCACATCTCGACAAAGCTGACGTTCGACCAACTCGCCCTCGTTGAAACACTCGCCATCGGCTGCCACGCCATCGACCGGGCGAACCCGAAGGCCACGGAAACCGTCGTCGTCATCGGGGCCGGCCCCATCGGCCTGAGTGCCATCATGTTCGCCAAGCTCAGTGGGGCAAAGACCATCGTAATCGATGTGAACGAGCAGCGGTTAGCCTTCGTCCACGACCGAATGGGCGTGAAGCACACAGTGACGGCCGACGGCACCGAGTTGAAGCAGATCGAAGACCTGACGCACGGTAACTGGGCCGACGTGGTGGTGGACGCGACCGGCAACAACAAGTCGATGGTGAACGCGATGAACTACGTCGCCTTCGCCGGCAAGCTCGTGTTCGTTGGCATCACGAGTCAAGAGATCGTGTTCACGCAGCCGCTCATGCACCGCCGTGAGATGTCGTTCCTCGCCAGTCGCAACGCCGTGTCGGCCGACTTTGCCCGCATCATTCAACTCATCGAAGCCGGGCACATCGACACGAAGCCGTGGATCACGCACCACGCCGGGTTCGCCGAAATGATCGAGCTTTTCCCGACCTGGATGAAGCCGGAGTCGCGGGTTATCAAGGCCGTCGTGGAGATCGACTAACATGAAGTCCGCCGTCACGATCAGCCTGGTGCCCGAAGCCCACGGCGGGCCGTTCGTCTTCCACGATGACTTCGCGGCCGCGTGCCGGACGGCGAAGGAACTCGGGTTCGACGCCGTCGAACTGTTCGCCCCTGGGCCAGAAGCAATCTTCGTCTCCGACCTGCGGGCGTCGCTGAGTGACAACGGGCTGTCACTCGCGGCCGTCGGCACCGGGGCCGGGTGGGTGAAGCATAAG
>JBBQCQ010000288.1:0-5679 GCA_038318835.1 Gemmatales bacterium
TTCACCCGGCACCTTACGGTGCTCGGTTCGCTGGGGTGTCTGCACTTTCAACCGCCCGCCAGAAGGCTTGCAGCACCATGATCGCGTCCATGGCCGGCAGGGTGCCGGTCGAGTACAACGCCCGCCCGTACAGGTTGGCGAGCTTCTTGCCACCCGCGTCGAGTTCCTCGAACGCCTCACCGATGCGCGCCGCGAATTCGTTCGGCGTTTCGTCCGGCGTGCGGACCAGACCTTGTTCCCATGCCCACGACTCGAAGGCCGCGAAGGTGTACGCGATGAGCTGCGCGAGCGTCATCCGCTTCGCGCTGCCGTCGTCGAACGGGTTGGGGAAGTCGTGGAACGGCGGTGGCCGCTCTTCCACTTCGGCCGCAACTTCTTCATCCGCGGAGTTCCCTACACGAACACGCTCTTTGCGTGCGAACAGACCCCTGAGCCAGTCGAGCAGACCCTGTGCCCAGGCCGTGAACGGCGCGAGATACTTCAGAAAGAAGATGAACAGCCCGACGATGACGAGGACCGCGATGACGATCCGAACGACCCACTTCAGGAGCGACCCGATCGCCTCCATCGCCTTCGAGACGCCCGACTGAGAGCGGTTATCGCTGTCGGAGCGGTCGCGTTCCTCGGCCTTGTCCTTGGCGTCCGCCGCCTTGTCGCCCTCGGCCTTGTTGTCCTTCTGCCCGCCCTTGTCGGCGTTGTCGCCCTTCTGCTCGGCGTTCTTCGCCTGTTGATCGCCGTCTTTCCCGTCCTGATTCTTCCCGCCCTTGTCCTTCCCCTTGCCGCCGCCGTCGCCTTTTTCGCCGGCGTTACCGCCCTTCTCGCCGTTCTTGCCCGACTGTTTCGCGTCGGCCCCGGCCTCTTGCTTCTGCCCGCCCTTCCCCTCGCCCTTGCCGGCTGCTCCGTCGTCGGTCTTCATCGCGTACTTCGATGCCTTTCGATCCTCCTTCCCCGCTTGCGGCAGGTTGACCAAAGGCGTCTCCGAGTGCGGCCGCGGCAGCACCGCCCCGACCGCGAGGAACAACACGATCAGCGCCGCCCCCATGCCGAGCCAGCCCATCGTCATCTTCGCGGGAATCTTCGCGTTCCGCTCGCGGAGGTACTTCCGCAGGCCAAGCAAGCTCGTCGTGACGAGCAACATCAACCCGCTGCCGACGTACACGGCCATTTGCAAGAAGGTCGCCCGTCGCCGGGCCGCATCATCGACGGGGATGAGCGACTGACCGAGGCCGAAGATCGGAAACGCGGCGAGCGAAAAGTAGACGATCCACGTCCCCGGCGTGTGCGGCTTCTTGCGTTGCTGCTCGCGGAAGCGATTCCAGCGGGCCATCCAGCCGAGGACCCCCACCGAGTCTTTCTTCCGCTTCTTCGCCTCCGCCTTATCGGCCGCGACGCTGTCGGTGTCGATCTCGCCTTGCTTCTCCTTCGCCCGTGACTCGGCGGCGTTCGCCGCGGCCGGCCCGTCCAGCCCTGCGGCCACGAGAATGCCCCGACCGCTGGACTTGCGGTCTTCGTCCAGGTGTGTGCAGTCCCAAGTAAGCTTGTTCGCCGACCACCAGACCACGGAGATCAGGAAGACGTTGATGAACGGGGCAAGAGCCTTCGACCCGTCCGGGTAGGAGACGAACGCCTGAAGGGCGAGCATGGTCACGATACCGAGGCCGAGGCCGTACATCCTCGCTTTCATCGCCCCCTGCTCGATGCTGATGCGGGCGATCAGCACGGCCCCGATGACGAAGAAGAACAGCGAGTACAGTAATCGTTCGCTGTATTGCCCGGCGTACAGGACTTCGGCAAGGAAGAAGACGAGGCTGCCGACCATCAGCATGACGAGGGCCGGACTGAGCGCGATGACGACCCAATCGACCAGCGTCGGGGCTTGGCGTTCGGCGGGCATGAGGGGGTCCGGTGGGAAACGGGCGTTGCAGGTTGTTGTATCTTGACGTATCGGAGCCAGTACCACAAGAACACCGTTGGAGCGGAACGCCGTTATTGCGTAGGGTGGTGCCGAGGAGTCTTCGACGAGGCCCACCAGAATCGCAACGGCAACCAACCGCAGACGGTGGGTCTCAAAGACTCGGCACCACCCTACAAGATTCCAGGAAGTACCCGTTGCCCGCCATCCTCGGCTCTCTGCCGGCCTTCCCTGATGGTCCCCCACTATGGCCCTTTGCGGATGTCTACGTCGGCACGGCTTTGACGAGCGCATTTGCTTCCGGCACCTGGGGGCAGTATGACGGCCCGTGGGTGAAACGACTTGAAGCATGGCTTGCCTCGGCGTTCCGTGTCCCGCACGCCCTGACCTGTGCGAGTGGTACCCTGGCCGTCGAGGCCGCCCTGCGAGCCGTCGGCGTCGGGCCGGGCGACGAGGTCATCCTCGCGGCCTACGAGTACGAATCGAACTTCCTCACGATCCACGCCATCGGGGCGACACCGGTTTTGGTCGATGTGGGGCCGGGGAACTGGAACCTCGACCCGGCGCAACTGAAAGCCGCGATCACGCCGAAGACGAAGGCGATCCTTGCGTCGCACCTGCACGGCGGACTCGTGCCGATGGACGCGGTCCTGCACGCGGCGGGGTCCATCGCGGTGGTCGAGGACGCGGCTCAGTGCCCCGGCGCATCGCTCCACGGGCGGCCGTGCGGCAGCTTCGGCCACGTCGGCACGCTCAGCTTCGGCGGATCGAAGTTGCTCTCGGCCGGCCGCGGCGGCGCACTCCTTTTTCGTGACGCACGCGCGCACCAGCGGGCGAAGCTCTGGCTCACCCGCGGCGTTCAGCCGTGGGCACCCCTGAGCGAACTGCAAGCCACGGTGATCTTGCCGCAACTCGCGAACCTCACCGCCGCTACGCACCAGCGAGAAGCGGCCGTGCAGTTCCTCCGCGAACGACTGCCGCCGGGGCTTCAACTATTCGACAACGGCTCGGAGCCACACACGCCTGCCTTCTACAAGGTCGGCTTCCGCTACGACCCGGCCGCGTTCGGCCTGCCGCGCGAACTCTTCTGTCGGGCGATGCGGGCGGAGGGTGTCGCGTTTGATGCCGGGTTCAAGGCGTTGCACGTCGGCCGGTCCCCCTCGCGGTTCCGGGCTGTGGGCGATCTCGCGGAAGCCACCCGCGCGAACGAGAACTGCGTGCAGCTTCATCATCCCGTGTTGCTGCAACCGTGGGAGGTACTCGAACGAGTTGCCCGCACGCTCGAAAACATCTACCGTAATGCGGTGCGGATTCGTGCCGCCTTCCCACCGTCCTGAAAGGACTTTGCATGTCCCGGTTCCTCGCCAGTGTGGCCCTCGCGATCGCGCTGGCCGTACCCTGCTCCGCCGCCGATCCGCCCGCCGGCTCGTGGAAGTTTACCTTCCGCCTGAACGAACGCCCGGTCATGCTCTTGCTCGCGTTCTCCCAGACCGACGGCAAATGGACTGGCGACATCGTCGATGCCACCGTGCAGTTCAACAAAGACCCGAAGTTCGAGAGCGTAGCCGTCACCGGCAACGCGCTCAAGTTCACGTTGAGCGTGGACAAGCAACCGTTTCTGACGTTCGATGGCGTCGTGGCGAAGGATGGCAAGAAGGTCAACGGCTCGTTCAGCCTCGGCGGTGCGCCGCTGGAACTCACCGAGTTGAAGCCGAGCACGCTCAAGAAGCTCGCCGACCCGTTCGAGGTCATGCGCGAAACACTCACGCAGACAGACGACGCGCAAACCGTGTTCGACTCGTCGATCCTAGTCCTCGGCCAGGCGGCCAACAAGAAGATGAAGCCGGAGGAAGCCCGCGGCATCGTGGACCGGGCGACGAAGCTGGCCGCCGATTACGGCCCACGCTGGGAGCGAACGGCCGCCCTGAAGTTCGCCACGGTGCTGGCCGATCAGGTCGGATTCGAGGACGTGGCCCTCGCCCAGGCCCGCAAGGCGGAGCGGCTCCTGACCGACGACGACGAGGCGACCGTCCGCATCGAAGTCCTGGAAACGCTGATGCGAACGCTGACCAAGGCGAGCAAGCCGGACGACGCGAAGAAGTACGAGGTACAAATCCAGCGGCTCGAAGCCCGCGACTACCAGGACTACAGCAAGAACTTCCCGCCGTTCAAAGTCGAGGAGTTCAAGGGCCGTAAGGCGAAGGGGGACCGCATCGCCGTCGTGGAGATTTTTAGCTCGACAGAACTGCCCCCGACAGCCGCGTTCGAGTCCGCCCGCGATGCGATGCTGAAGGCGTACAAACCGACCGACGTGGTCGTGCTGACCTACCACATCAACATCTCGGCCGGCTTCGACGTGCTGACGAACAAAGGCAGTCAGGACCGACTGGAGTTCTACCAGAACGCGATCCAGCGGGGCGTGCTGTCGTTCGTGGATGGCAAGCGGGCCGTGGCCCTGCAAAAGGAAACGACCGTGTCCGCGTCGAAGGCAATCTTCGACGCGCTGAAGGAGAAGATCGACGACGACCTGGAGAAACCGGCCGGGGCGAAGCTGACGCTGACCGCCACGCCCGGCGAAAAGGGGTTCGCGTGCAAGGCGATCGTGGCCGACCTCGAGAAGCCCGGCGAGGGGACGTTCCTGCGGTTCGCCGTCGTCGAGGACCGTATCCGGTACACGGCCGCGAATGGGGTCCGCTATCATCACAACGTCGTCCGGGCGATGCCAGGCGGCAAAGGGTTCGCGCTGAAGAACAAGACGACCGAGCAAATGGTCACGGTCGATCCGGCCGAGATTCGCGAGTCGATCACTAAGTATCTGGACGAGGTGACGAAGGAGAGCGACGCCCCTCTCGGCAATCGGCCGCTGGCGCTCAAGAACCTGAAGCTCGTCGCGTTCGTCCAGAACGATTCGACCGGCGACATCGTCGCCGCGACGCAAGTCGAGCTGACGACGAAGAAGGAGTAAAAAACATTTCGGCCACAGATCCGCGCGGAATAAACCGATCGGAACCAAAACCCGTTTTCTTTCTGATCGGTCTATTCCGCGCGGATCTGTGGCCAATTCTCTTTCCCGACATCTCTTGACTTTTCCTTCGCCTTGTCGGTATTCCCGGCCCTCATTCGGACCACCACGCCCTGAGGGAATCACCGTGCTCATTACTCGCCGTCACGCACTCGCCAGCATTCTCGCCCTCGCGGCCCTGCGTTCGCGCGCGGCCGCCGAAGACGCGCCCGTCCGCCTCGGCGAAAACCTCAAGGCCGGCGACACGTTCCTGTGTGAGCTTCAACTGACCGTCAGCGGCAAACTCAAGGTCGAACGCGACGGCCGACCGGATGCCATCCCACTGGAAGCGAAGGCGAAGCACCAGTTCCTGGAGCGCATTGAGGCTGCGGCTGACGGCACGATTCAGAAGGCCGTTCGCCATTACCGCGAGGCCGGTTCCGAACGGACCACGGGCGTTGATCGTGGCAAGCAGGTGCTCGCCGCCGACCGCCGGGGCATCGTCGTGCAGCGGACGCCTGCCGGGTTCGTTCACTTCAGCCCGGCCGGCCCGCTGACCCGCGACGACCTGGAGTTGGTGTCCGAGCACTTCGAGACGGCCGCGATTCCCGGCCTGTTGCCGAACAAGGAACTGAAAGTCGGCGAAAGTTGGAGCGTGTCGAACGACGCGGCCCAGGCCGTCGGCCTGTTCGATGGTCTCATCAAGAACGAACTCGTCGGCAAGCTGATCGGTCTGAAGGACGGCAGCGCGACGTTCACGATCGAC
>JBBQCQ010000289.1:0-5669 GCA_038318835.1 Gemmatales bacterium
TTCTCGTTGCCGGCCACCGTCTCGAACTGCGTGGCGGCGGCTTTGTAGTCCTTCTTCTCGAACAGAACGCCGCCGAGTTTCAGGCGGACGCGCTCGAGCAAGTCCGGCGACACGGCCCGGTCGGCCGGCTCCTTGTCGAGGGCGTCCCGCAGGTAGCGGATGGCGTCGTCGATCTTGTCGCGGTCGGCCAACAGTTCGGCCACCTCGTACCGGGCATCCACGGCCAGGGCCAATTCGGGGAATTCTTGAATCAGCGTCTGGTAAGCGTTCGTCGCCCGCTCTTCGGCCCGCTGGCGTGGGAGCTTCGCCACCGGCACGTCCTCCGGTTGCGGCGGCGGCTTCGCGCCGTCGGGCCGGGGCTTGGCGAGTTCCTCCTGCCACTTCCGCATCGCCTCCTGGTTGGCCCACGTGCGAGCTTGCTGAATCTCGTGCTCTATCAGTGAGCGGTACGCCCAGGCCGCGTCGTAGAACATGCGGGCACGCGGTTCGCCCGTCGGCATGGCCTGCTGGAATTCGCGGGCGTGCCGTTCCAGTTCTTCGCCGGCCCGGTAGACGGCCTCGCGGCCCACTTGGGCCTTGTTGTTGGCGGCGTTCACCTGATCGGGCTTGAGGTTCGGCTTCGCCTTCTCTTGCACGGCGTCGGCGATCTGCTTCTGCGCGACGGCAATCGCGGCCTGTCCGGCTCGCAGGGCGGCCTCCGCGCCGATCACCTTGCCCTTCGCCGCCTGCACGACTTCCGCGAGGAGCTTCTTCGCCTCTGCGGGCTGCCCGGCCTCGGCGAGGGCGACGCCGTGATGGTACTTCAACAGCCACGCCCACTCGGCCCGGTCCTTGTCGTTGGCAAGAGCTTGCTCATACTTTTTGCGGGCCTCTTCCATCACCTTCACGGCCTCGGCCGGCTGGTTCTGCTCGCGGTACAGGGTGGCGAGTTGCACGAACGCCAGCGGCGCGACGGGCGAATTCTGCTTGTCGCCGCCGGCGAACTGCCGTAGGTCGTTCATCGCCCCGTTGCGGTCGCCGGCCATCGCCCGCACCTTCGCCATCTCCAGGCGGGCGTGTCCGGCTTGCGGACTCTGCGGGTAGTCCTTCTCCAACTTCTCGTAGAACTCGCGGGCCTTGTTCAGAAGGGTGTTCCGCTCGTTCGCGTCAGCCAGCGTCGAGCCGAGCCGCTTCAGGCACAGGCCGAGCTTCAAGAGCGCATCCGGGGCGTCGGCGGCCTTCGGGTTCGAGGCCACGTAGTTTTCGAGAAGGCCGGAGGCGTTCGTCAGCTTCTCGCGGATGATGTTCTCGGCGAGCGCGTCGTCGGCCTTCGCCGGTGCGAGGCGGATGAGGCAGTCGGCCAGCAGGTAGCTCGCGGCCGACAGTTCGCCGAGGCGGTCGGGGGCGGGGATGGCTTCGAGCGCCTTCGCGGCTCCGTCCAGGTCGCCGTTCTGCGTCAGGCACACGCCGACGCCGTACCGGGCGTAGCTCACGCGGTCGTACTCCGGGTACTTCTCGACCACTTCCTGATACTTGTGAACGGCTTCCTGGAACTTCGTCTTCCGCTCGGTGGCCTTGTTCGCGTCGGGCGGCACCTTGAGCGCGTCGGCGTAGGCATTCTCGGCCAGCCGGAAGGCGATGGCCGGCATCAGCGTGCTCTGCGGGAACTGCTTTTTGAACTCAGCACACTGGTAGTCGGAGTTGTTCAGGTCGCCGGCCGCTCCGGTCGCGGTGGCGAGGCGGAGGAGTGCTTCCTCGTGCCGTCGTGGCGGCAGCAGCTTTTCCTTCCACACCACGTCGTAAACCTGAGCGGCTTCCTTGAACTGCTTGAGCGTCTGGTATGTGTCGCCCAGGTCCATCAGGATTTCGCCGCGGCGGTTGCTGGCGTTGGCCTCCCCTTGCTGGCCGGGCGACACGGCCTTCTGCTCGGCCTTCTTGAACGTGTCCACGGCGGTTTTGTACTTCGCCTCGCGCTCGGCCGGCTTCGTTGGGTCGGCGGCGGCCGCGAGCCCCACCTGCGCCTTGCCGAGCCAGTAGAGCGTCAGGTCGGCGAGCTTCGGGAACTTGTCGGCCATCGGCGTGAGCGTCTTCACCGCGTCGTCGTACTGCTTCAGTTGCACCTGGCAGAAGCCGACCCGCAACATCGCGTCGGATTGCAGCGGCGAGGCCGGATAGGTCGTGGCGAAGGCCTGGAACTTCGCGAGGGCGTCAGCGAACTTGCCGGCCTCGTAGTTCAGCGTCGCGCCGTGGAAGGCGGCCCCGGCCACGTGGTCCGGCGGGGGGCCGGCGAACCGCTCCAGCCGGGTCTTCTCGGCCGGGTTGCCCTTGAACTTGTCCGGCTGCTTGAGTTGCTCGACGGCGTCTTTCTTCTGCTTCTCGAACTCGGCCAGCACCATGTCGTAATGCACCGACGCTTCCGCCGTCTCGCCGCCCAGGTGCAGCACACGGCCGACGAGGTAGCGGGCGTGCAGTCCCACGGCCGGGTCGGTGAACGGCGCGAGCTGGTTCAGCGTCCGCCCGGCGGCGGGGTAGTCGCGGTCGGCGAAGCTCGCGAGGCCGTAATAATAGAGGGCCAGAGGCCGGTACTTGTACTTCGCGAACTCCGGCTCCTTCGTGACCGCTTCTAGCGTGTTCCGGGCTTCCTTCAACCGGCCGAGCCGCATCTGAATCTCGGCCACGTCACACTTGCACCGCACCGCCCAGTCGTCGTCCTTCTTGCCCGCGAACCACCCGCCGGCTTCGCCGAACCGCCGCATCGCGTCCTCGAACTTCGGCGTCGCGGCCTTCGGGTCGGCGTCCGGTTTCAGCACGATCTGCAACCCGAGCATCCGCTGGGCGGCGGCCAGGTGGTACAGCACGAGGCCCCTCTCGGCGAAGCCGCCGTCGCCGGCCGCCTGCGTGAGCGGTTCGATGGCCGCCGCGAAGTCCTGCTCCGGGGAGTTGATGAACGTGAGGGCCAGACCGTATCGTGCGGCCATGCCCTGCTGGTTCGGGAACTTGGCAATCACCTGCTTGAACTGTTCGCGGGCGGCGGTCAGGTTGCCGTCGTTGTACGCCTTGCGGGCGGCGTTAATCGCCATGTCGGCTTGCTGGTCGGGTGTGACCTGAGCGAAGGCGACCAGCGGGGCAAACAGGGCCAGCCACGCGGTACAGAGGAATCGCGGCAGCATCGGTGGGGTCGCTCCGGGGAGAGGGCGGCGTCGGCGCAAGGGGAAACCGGCGGGTGCCGATCATTGTCGCGGAAGCGGGTGGGCTAAGTCAACCACCTGGGCGAAATGGGGGAAATGTTTCCGGCGAAAGGACTGGGCGAGCCGAGTTCCGTCAGGAACCGGGTGAATGAGAGGACACCCGGCGGCTTACGCCGCTCGGCTCGCCAAGGGCGTTACTGCGGCAGCGTGATGCCGTATTCGGCTTCGTACTGGTTCTCCAGCCGCACGGCCAGGAACGGGCGGTCGTTCGGATCGCACACCTCGCACGCCTGGGTAATCAGGTCGTGGGCGGTTTTTGCCTCATAGCCGGTGGCCGTCGAAGTCCGGTTGAGGTAGTTGTGGTAGAAGTCGTGGACGCTGTTCAGTTCCCACTTTTGCTTCGCGGCCTGGGTCAGGTCGAGGCGGCCGGCGATAAGATCGGTGAGAATGATTTGGTTCAGGGTAATGATTTCCTGAATGTCGTGCGACTGACAGTCCAGAGAGTAGGACAACTTCCGCGAGGACTGCATCTCCTCTTCGAGTTGTCGCATCTTCCAGACGTCTAGCCCCAACGATTGCACGAGCTTCGGCCGAGCAAAGGCAGTGCCGGCCAGGATCAGGAACAAGAGGGGCAGGACCATCGCCGTCAAACGAAACTGCTGTAAACGCACCATCGTCGCTCCGAGGAGAGGTTCGGAACACGCCGGGAGAGGCAGTGCTTACCGTTGCATACCCCATTCTACAGGGTCAAACGGCGGCCAGATTTTATCCGGGAACCTGAATTTTGGGAATCCGGATTCAATTCCGCGGCCGATGGCGGATGACTTGGTCCGCAAAGCGTTCCATCTCTTCCAGTTGCGGACTGCATTGGAGAAGGATGAGATTCACACCCGCCGCCTCGAAATTCGCGACCTGATCGACCACCTGTTGCGGTGTGCCGACGAGGCCCGCCCGCAGGCCGCGGTTGCTCACGGAGTATTCTTCCAACGACACCTGCTGTTCGAGCTTCGTGCCGGACAGCCACTGCTGATAGTTGTGGTAGCCGGCGGCCGACTGCTTCACGTCGGTGATGCGGGCCAGTTCCGCCTTCGCCTCGGCTTCGGTGTTCCGCACGATCGAGTACGCCGCGATGCCGTATTGCATCGGCGGCAGGCCGAACTTCTCCCGTCGCGCGGCCATGTCGGCGATCGTCTCGCGGATGCGGCCAGGCGGGTCGCCGTGCATCACGTAGGCGTCGCACGTCTTCGCGATCAGGTTCTTCGCCGCCTCCGACTCGCCGCCGGCGTAGATCGTCGGCCGCGGTTTCGTCAGCGGCTTCGGTTGCAGGATCGACTTCTCGATGCGGTAGAACTTCCCCTCGTAGTTGAAGTCGTCTCGCTTCCAGAGGTTGTCGAGCACGTCCAGCCACTCGGCCGTGCGGGCGTAGCGGTCGTCGTGCTGCTCGAAGGGAATGCCGTACTTGGTCGCCTCATCCTTCCACCAACTCGACACGACGTTCAGCGACAACCGCCCGCCGCCGCCGATGTGGTCGATGTTCGCCGCCTGCTTGGCCAGCAGAGCCGGGTTGTGGAACGTCGGCCGCACCGCGACCATGTATTCGAGCTTTTCCGTTACGGCCGTGAGGGCCGCGGCCGTGCTCCAGGCATCGAGCGACGGGGCATCTTCGCCCTTGATGTCGTTGAGGTTGAGTTCCGCGACCAGCGACAGGTCGTAGCCGATCTGCTCGCTGCGTTGCGCGAGCTTCTTGGCGTAGTCCCACGTCGCGGTCATGTTCTCGTCATCGACGTTGCGCAGCCACCCGCCGAACACCGGCAACCAGTACCCGTACCGCATGAACGCCCTCCCGGAGTGTTCCCCCCATCGTAGCCGGCGGCTGCCGTCGGGGGTATGCTGCTCCTACCTGCCCGACGCCATTTCTCTCACCGGACCGTCGCCATGTTCCGCCTCCCCCTCCTCACACTCTTCCTCTTCGCGCTTCCCGTGGCCGCCGACGAATCCGCCCTCTCGCGGCACTGGCTCTGGTCCACGGCCCACAAGGTGCCGGACGAGACAACCTCCGAGCAGAGCGGCTACTTCTCCATCGTCGAAGGGAAAGACCATCGCATCTACATCGGCACCGCGAAGTACCAGGCGAACGCCTTCCTCGTCGCGTTCGACCCGGCCACGCACGCGATGAAGGTCGTGCTCGACGCGCAGAAGGAGATCGGCACGACGGCCACCGGCTTCGCCGCCCAGGCGAAGTTCCACACGCGGAACAATGTCGGCCCGAGCGGCAAGATTTACCTCGGCACCAAGCAGGGCTACGCGACGAAGGGGGAGAAACTCGCCGACTACCCCGGCGGCTACCCGATGGTCTTCGACCCGGCCACCGGAAAGACGAAAGTCTACCCCATCCCGGTGCCTCACCAGGGCGTCATCAGTGTCACGCCGGACGAGTCGCGCGACCTCGCGTATATCTCGACTTGCTCCGACGAACGGCCCATCGAGAGTGCGCACTTCCTC
>JBBQCQ010000290.1:0-5660 GCA_038318835.1 Gemmatales bacterium
GCTTGTCCGACTCCTCGCCGCCCTTGCCGAGCAGCACTTCGAGCGACTCCGCGGCCGGCGTGTCGATCGGCGTGAAGCCGAACGAGCGGTACACGTCGCGGGCCGTTTGCAGGATGCGTTCGCGGGGGATCATCACGGCCGGCGCGTAGTCGCGGAAGCCGCTCAGGGTCTTCGGTTCGATCAGTTTCGACACGGCGTTCTCACTTGTTGCGATACCGGGCACTTACCCGTTCCATGAACCGACGTTCCTCGTCGGTCAACGAATTCTTGCCCGAGGTCGCGATCTTGCCGAGCAAGTCGTCCATCCGCTGGTCATCGCGGGTGACCTGTTCCTGCTCCTGGTGCAGTTTGCGAGCCTTCCGGGCGTCGAGCCAGCGGCGGACGAAGTTCTTCCGCTTGCGGCGGGGCGGCGGCGGGTCGTCGCGTTCGAGGCTCGTGTACCCCTGCGAGAAGTCGTAGCCGAAGGCTCCGCGTTCGCTCTCGGTTTCCGCCCGCAGCGTCTGATAGCACGTGATGGCGATGAAGAACGCCAGCCCGCCGAGGATGAACTCGTTGGTGCCGATCGTGATGGCCAGCATCACCGCGGCCACGCCGTAGCCGATATAGCAGCAGAGTACGGTCGCCCGGCGGTAGTCGGTTCGTGCCCAAAGGAAGGCGTGGACGAGCCGCCCGCAGTCCATCGGGTAGGCCGGGATGAGCATGTTGAACAGGAACAGCCACCAGTTGATCCAGAGCAGCCGCCACGTCCATACAATCGCCGTCGGCAGCACCGCCCGCTCGGCCTGATCGACGGGGCCAATCCCGGTCGGGTAGTCGATCTTGCGGTCGTCGATTTGGGTGCCGATGCCGACCAATTCCGCCGTCCCCGGCTTGTACAGGAAGTGACGGTAGCTCGTCGAGTAGGTTCGGCCGTCTTGCAGGTTGTACGTCACGGCTGCGTAGGGCGATTGGAACGGGTTCAGGGCTTTCGCCGGCGAGAACCCGCCCGCGAGCATGGCGAGCGAACAAACGAGGACGATCACGACATTCACCGCCGGCCCGCACGCCGTGACGATGGCGTTGTGTCGCGGGGTGTGCGGAACATCGACGTACGCCAACCCGCCGAGCGGCCACAGGAGGATGTCACTCGCGGACCCGCCGACCCACCGGGCCGAGAAGGCGTGCCCGTACTCGTGCAGCAGCACCGAGACGAACACCAGCCCGGTCGTCAGCATGAAGATATCGAACCACCAGACCGATTCCTTGAATTCCGCGATCTGGCGGAGGCACATCGGGATGGTAATCAGGAAGAACAGCAGGTGAACGCGGACCTGGATGCCGAACGCCCGGTACAATGGCACGGCCCAGCTCATCGGATCATGCATACGTTGCCCGCCCACTCACGCGACCGATGGTCGATGGTCGTTACTCCTCCAGCATCTTATCATCGCCAGCAAAGCCCAGCAACGAACCCGGAGAAACGATGGCCCGCGAGATCGTCCACACCGGCCGCCGCATTCAGGTGGCCGTCGATACGAGCACCGGCCCGAACGGCGAAACGATTCGCCGCGACATAATTTTCCACCCAGGGGCGGTCGTCATCCTGCCCGTGCTGGACCGCGACCACATTTGTCTGTTGCGCAACCACCGCTTCGTGATCGGCGAGACACTCTGGGAAGTGCCCGCCGGCACGCTGGAGCCGAACGAACCGCTCGAAGCCTGTGCCCGCCGGGAACTGCTCGAAGAGACTGGCTACACCGCCGCCGCATGGGAGTACCGCGGCTATCTGTACGCCTCGCCGGGGGTGATGAACGAGAAGTTGCACCTGTTCATCGCGCAGAACCTCACGGCCGGTACGGCGAAGCCGGAGGTCGATGAGGAACTCGAACCGCGAACGGTGGCGTTCGACGAGGCGTTGCGGATGTGCTTTAATGGCGAGATCAAGGACGCGAAGACGATCACGACGATCCTGCTCTGGGATCGCCTGCGGACGTAGCCTTTACGTCGGCAGCACGTTCGGCGACCGGAACGCGGTGGCCGGTTCGTCTTTTGGCACCACGACCACGCCCTGGTCGCTGACCGTGAACCCGCGACTGCGGTCGAACGCCGCATCGTACCCGAGGACTGTGTACGGCGGCAGCTTCACGTCTTTGTCGATGATCGCCCGGCGAATCCGGCAGTGTCGACCGACCTCGACGCCCTCGAACAGGATCGACTCTTCCACGGTGGCGTAGCTATTCACCCGCACCCCCGGCGAGAGGATGCTGCGGCGAACTTGGCCGCCGGAGATGATGCACCCAGTGCAGACCATGCTGTCGATCGCCTCGCCACGGCGAGCGTGCCCGGCCGGGCCGGCTTCGCCGAAGACGAACTTCGGCGGCGGCTGGTCGGACGCCACCGTGCGGATCGGCCACGCGGCATCGTACAGGTTCAGCACCGGGTCCACGTCCACCAGGTCGATGTTCGCCTGATAGTAGGCGTCCAGTGTGCCCACGTCCCGCCAGTAGGCGTGGGCCTTGCGGTTCTCATCGCGGAACCGATAGCCGTACACGCCGAGGCCGGCGGAGATCATCTCCGGGATGATGTCCTTGCCGAAGTCGTGGCCGCTGTCCTTGCGAGCCGCGTCAGTGCAGAGCCGCTCGAACAGCAGGCGCGTGTTGAAGACGTAGATGCCCATCGAGCCGAGAGCGTGGCCGTCGTCGCCGGGGATCGGGCGGGCCGTGGCGGGCTTCTCGAGGAAGTGCGACACCCGGTCGGCGGCGTCCGTCTCGACGATGCCAAACTGATCGGTTTCGGCTAGCGGCACGGGGATACATCCGATGGTGAGGTCGGCCCCTCGCTCGCGATGGAACCGAACCATGTTCGCGTAATCCATCTTGTAGATATGGTCGCCCGCCAGGATCAGCGTCTCGGTGGAACGGTGGCGTTCGAGGCTGTAGATGTTCTGATAGATCGCGTCGGCCGTGCCGCGGTACCAGTTCTCGTCGATCCGCTGTTGCGGCGGCAAGACCTCGACGCCCTCGCCCAACTCACTGGGCAGAAAATTCCACCCGCGGCGGAGGTGGCCGTTCAGGCTGTGCGACTTGAACTGCGTGAGCACGGCGATTCGCCGGAGGCCGCTGTTAATGCAGTTCGACAGGGTGAAGTCGATGATGCGGTACATGCCGCCGATGGGCACGGCCGGCTTCGCGCGGTCGCGCGTCAGTGGTTCCAGGCGGGTGCCCTTGCCGCCGGCCAGGATGACGGTCGAGACGTCGCGGAGCATTACACACATCCGGTGCCAGAGAGGGGGCAGGGTCATTGTGTCCGCTGCCGCACCGTTGGGTAGTGTTCACCCGACGGCGGTGCGATAAATTGCCTGCCATTCCCGTGCCGCGGCGGCGGGCGAAGTGCCAACCGCGAGACTTCCCGGCGGGTGCGAGAGTTTCGCGGCCAACGTCGCGTCGGTCAAAATTTGGTACAAGCTGCTCGTGAGTCGGGTGGCCTCCCCAAGTGGTACAAGCACGCCGGTTTCGCCATCGCGCACAATGCCTGCAAGGTCGGGTCGGTCATACGCCACGATCGGCCGTCCCGCTGTCACAGTTTCGGCGGCGGTCGTCCGCCCGCCGGTGTGGTGCGAGATCAGCACCGCCTCGGCCGTTGCCAGAATCGCGGGCACATCGTTCCGCACGCCCAGGAAGCGAACGCGATCATCGTCGAAGGCCACGGCCCGGTTCATCCGCTCGGCTCGTTCCCGCCCCGGCCCGTCGCCCACGAACAGCAGGTGAACGGCCGGCATAGCGTGCTTCAAAATGTCGAACGCGGTCAGGGCCGCCGTCGGATCGGTGCGAGGTTCAAAGTTCGTCACGCTCACGACAATGCGCGCATCACTCGGCAAGCCGTAGGCCGAGGGGAGGAAAGCCGGGATCGGCTGCCCTCTGACGAGCAAGGGAGCTTCTCGAACGATCCTGGCGAACCGAACTGCCCGCAAAACGAGCCTCCCTGACACCCCGGCTACCGGCCGCACGTCGCTGATAACCAGCGGCACCGATTTGCGGCCGAAGAGAGGGAGGCGCAGCCAGTTCGATAGCACCGCCGCTCGGTTTCCCCAGACGTGAACGACATCCGGGCGAAACTCGCCGACCGCACGGCGGAGGTCCTTCACCCCGGTCGGGTCGAACCCATTGCGGAACCGCAGGTGCCGGACATCCACGTTCGCGGTCAACAGATCGTGGGCGAACGGCGCGGCCGACCCGAGGTTGAGGACGATTTGCTCTTCGCCGAGGTCGGCCAGCGCCGGGGCGAGTAGCGACAGGGATCGCGACGTGCCGGAGAGGCCGAGGCCGGATGCCAGGTGGACGATTCGCACGCGGTTACGCCTCGCTCGCCGGTTCGGGGAGAACCGCGATGAACGGGAGATGCCGGTACAGGCCGTTGAAGTCGAGACCGTAACCGACCACGAACTTGTCCGGGATGGGGAAGCCGACATAGTCCGGCTCGAACACGTTGACCTGACGGCCGATCTTCCGCAACAGCACGCACGTCCGCACCGACGACGCACCGCGAGCTTTCAGGTGCTCCACGAGCCGCGAGATCGTTTGCCCCGTGTCGAGGATGTCGTCCAGCAAGAGGATGTGGTGCCCAGTGATGTCCGGCAGGAGTTCGTCGTGGATGTTGAGGTGGCCGGGGGTGGTGGCCGTGCCGCGGTAGCTCGACGCCTGCAACAGGGCGACTTGTGTGGGGTGGTTGAGCCGGCGGATCAAGTCCGCGAGGAAGATCAGGCAGCCGGTGAGGACGCCGACGACCGTGATCGGGCGGCCGTCGAAGTCGGTGGCGATTTCCGCCCCGAGTTCGTCCACCCGCTCGCGAATGCGGTCGGCCGGGATCAGAATCTCCATGCGTCTCGTCTCCGGTTCAGACCACACCCGCGGCCACAGTCAGCACGTGCCGTTCGGCCTTCTGAGTTTCCGCCCACTTCACGCCATCTGCCGAATACAGCAGCCGCCCCTTCCACACCGCCCCAACGTAGATGCCGCCGGCGTGGGCGACGACCTGTGGGGCGTTCTCGTTCGCGGTACGATTCCATTTCTCGCCATCGGCCGACGTGTAGGTCGCGCCGCTGCCGACCGCGACGAACTTGTCGCCGGCGAAGACGATGCTGTTCAGGTGCTCGCCTTCTTCACCCGTTTGACGTGCGGTCCACGTCAGGCCGTCCCGGCTGGCCATCCGCAGACCGTGGAGGCCGACACCGACGAAGAGGTCATTGCCGAAGGCCACGTCCACAAGGGTGTCGATGGCTTTCGTCTCGGCCGCGTCCTGCCACGTCTTGCAGTCGGCCGAGGTCGAGCGTCGGCCGCGGTCGCCCACGGCCACGAACCGACCGCCGCCCCATGCCGCCCGCCGGAGGATGTGCTTGCCGGGCACGTCGTGCGGACCGTCCCAGGTCAGGCCGTCTTTGGAGAACATGACGAACGGCTTGGAACTGCCGACCGATCCCGGATCGCCACCGAGTGCGACGAATTGCCCGTTGCCGAATGCGAGGCCGCGGAAGTACTTGACGTACTTCGCCTCCTGCTTGCCAGTCTTCCAGGTTTTACCGTCGGTCGTGGTCGCGACGATGTTGTCGCCGCCGTAACTGCCCACGGCCACCCACACGCCCTCGCCGATGGCGGCCGCACGGTACGATTCGCCTTCCTTGCCGA
>JBBQCQ010000291.1:0-5655 GCA_038318835.1 Gemmatales bacterium
ACAAGATTCCGACCGGGAACTTCCGCTTCACGCACGAACTGCAAGACATCGAGACGCTCAACCGGCGTGCCCTCAAGGGCGAACTCGAGGTCACGGCCGTGAGCATTCACGCTTACTCGTACCTGCTGGACAAGTACGCCCTGCTGCCGAGCGGATGCAGCATGGGCGACCACTACGGCCCGATGGTGGTGGCGAAGACGCCGCTGAAACTCGCCGAACTGCCGACGACGAAGTTCGCCATCCCCGGCACCATGACGACCGCGTTCCTCACGCTGCAACTGCTGCTCGAAGACGTACAGCCGGGGTCGTCGAAGACGTTCCTGTACGAGGTGGTGCCGTTCGACCAGATTCTCGATCACGTCGCGGCCGGCAAGGCTGACGCGGGCCTCATCATTCACGAGGGACAACTGACCTTCCAGAACCAGGGGCTGCAACTCGTCGTCGATCTCGGCGTCTGGTGGCAGGACAAGACTGGCCTGCCGCTGCCGCTCGGCGGGAATGTCGTCCGCCGCGACCTCGGCGACGCGACGATCCGCGAAGTCAGCCGCTTGTTGAAGGAGAGCATCGAGTACGGGTTGAAGCACCGCAAGGAGGCGCTCGCCCACGCGCTGCACTACGCCCGCGACATGGACTCGACGCTGGCGGACAAGTTCGTCGGCATGTACGTCAACGACTGGACGCTCGATTACGGCCCCCGCGGCCGCGAGGCGGTGCGGAAGTTGCTCGCCGAAGGCCACCGGGCGGGGCTGATCCCGAACCCGGTAGACGTGCAGTTCGTGGCCTGATCGGTTACGCGGCTTCCTGAGACGACGATTCGAGAATTGTGATGATCTTCCGTTGCAAATTCACCGGTGATCGGTCGAATAAGATATGTCCCCCGACGCGGGGAGATTCGATCGCCGATAGCCGGGATGGTTCGCGATGTCGTTCAGCCCAATCGCCGGGGACAGCCCGGAAATCCAGAAGCAATTCTGGAACATTTACCTCGAATACTTCCACGCCGCCGAGAAGAAGCGGCGGTGGAACATGCAGACCGACATCCCGTGGGACCAGTGCAACCCCGGCGTGAACCCCGCCCTCGCGGACGTGGTGCAGACGTTCTGCATGATCGAGTTATTCCTGCCGGACTACCTCAGCAAGCAACTCCCGCAGGTCCGCAACAGTAAGGGCCGCGCGTGGATGCTGGCCAGTTGGGGGTACGAAGAATCGAAGCACTCGATGGTGCTCAACGACTGGATGCTCCGCGGTAAGCACCGGACGGAAGAACAGTTACAGGACATGGAGAATGGCGTCTTCGAGAAGGAGTGGGGGCTACGGTACAACGACCCGCTGGCGACAGTCGTCTACACGATGGTGCAGGAAGTCGCGACGCGGGTGAACTACCGGAACCTCCGCCGGGCCGCGGCTGGCCAGTGCCCGGTCCTCGACAAGGTGCTGGAACTGGTGCAGATCGACGAGGCCGCCCATGGGCACTTCTTCCGGCAGATTGTGTCAGTCTATCTCGAACACGACCGGGCCGCGACTCTGGAGCGTATCCGCACGGTGCTGAACACCTTCGCGATGCCGGCCGACCACCTGCTGGCCGACGGTCGCCGTCGAATCGCGGCGGTGAAGGACCTGGGAATCTTCACCGAGTCGAACTACCTCAACGACGTGGTGACGCCGCTGCTCAGCCAACTCGGCCTGACGCGGGCCGACATCCGCGGCCCGAAAATGCACGTGGCGAAAAACTAACGGCACAAGGCCACGGCTAGTTCAGGGATCGTTTCAAAACGGCACGCGGAGAACGCAGGATGAAATCCAAAACCGGATTTCTGGTCTGATCCGGTTTTCATTCGCGTCCGAAGGTCCGCGTCGTCCGCGTGCCGTTTTAAAACAACCCCTGAACTAGCCGTGCCCTTCCTTCACTTCGTTGCGGTTCCATCGCGGCACGATCACCAGCAAGTCCTTCGTGCCGTTCGGCACGCACTGGCAGCTCAGCCGCGATTCCGTTGTCACGGCCGGGGCTTCGTCGAGCATGTCTTCTTCGTCTTCCGTCGAGGGCGAGCACGTCTCCAACCCCGCGGCCACGTAGACGTGGCACGTCGAACAGGCGCACACGCCGCCGCACGAGTGGTTGATCTCGACGCCGGCCCCCTCGGCAATGTCGAGCAAGCTGCCCTCCAGGCCGTGGTCGCCGAACGGAATCTGATCGGGGTTCACCGGTACCTCGATCTTTTCGCCCGTGTCTTCCATCTGGAACGTGACCTTGAACGGCCGCTCCGGCTTTTGGGTTTTCGCGGGCTGAATGTACGGGTTAACGCCGCCCATCGCGGGGTGTCCTTTTGGGGTGCGGAATCGGATTCCCTCCATTGTACGTAAACGAAGCCGCCCCGCCGGGTTGGCCGGCGGGGCGAATCGCGGTGATCGGTGGGCGATCAGTACTTCAGTTCGTTCTTCACGTCCTTGACGCCGGGCGTGAGGCGGATGATTCCCTCGGCCGTTTGGGCTTCTTCCTGATCCTTCACGGTGCCGCGGAGGACGACGACGGCCCCGTTGGTGGTCACTTCGATCCCGCGGGGGTTGGCGATCATACTGGACCGATCCAGCACGCCACGGAGTTCGGTCTGCTGCTGTGGCAGGTTGATCGGAGGCATCGGCATCCGCAGGGTGGCCGTGTAGGTGATCTGCCTCGGCAGCGGGATGATAACTCCGCCCACGCCGCCGTTGGTGGTGCTGTTGAGGCCGGTGGTTCGCCCGCCGCCCAGGCCGCCAGCCGTGGTGCCCGCGCGGCCCCCCGTCGCGCCGCCGACGCCCCCCCCGATGCCGCTGACGCCGGACAGACCGCTGGTACCCGTCATGCCGCCGAGGCCTGTGGAAGCGCCGGTCGTGCCGGTGCGGCCCGTGGTCCCGGTGGTGCCCGTCGTGCCCGTGCGCGAGGTGCCGGAACTGAATGCCGTGCCCACCGCCCGCCCGCTGCCGGAGGTTCCGGTTCCGCCGCTCACGGCCACGCCGAATCCGCCGGGGCCGTCATTGCCGGTGGCTCCCGCCCGGCCCTGATAGCCGGGGCTGGCGTAGTACGGGCCGAGGGCGTTGGTGCCGCTGACGGCGGAGGACGTGGTCACGGCCGCACCGCTGATCGGCGGGGCTTGTTGTTGTTGCTGAATTTGAAAATTACTCCCGCCCGCGTTGCCCCCCGTCGCGCCGTTACCAGTGCCCGTGCCGGTCGTCCCCGTGCCTGTCGTACCGGTGCCGGTGGTTTGGGCCGATGCGGTCGTGGTCGCCAGCCCGGCAAGAACCGCCGCCAGTAGGTATCGCGTGCGCATGGATCATCCCTCTTCGGTGAGCATTCCTGATAGTATCGTCTGTGCGGGGCAGGAAGTTCAGAAAGTTCCATGAGAGTTTCGGAGTTCCTCATGAAATCGCTCGGCGTGGCGGTCGTCGGCACCGGGTTCATCGGCCCTGTTCATGTGGAAGCGATACGCCGTCTCGGGCATCGCGTGGTCGGCGTCCTCGGCTCGTCGCCGGAAAAGTCGCGGGCCGCGGCCGAGGCGATGGGCCTGGCGAAAGGGTACGCCTCGCTCGAAGACCTGCTCGCCGACCCGGCGGTGGAAGTCGTCCACCTGGCCTCGCCGAACGCCCGGCACTTCGCACAGTGCCGGGCTGCCCTGGCCGCCGGTAAGCACGTCGTCTGCGAGAAGCCGCTGGCCATGACCCCGGCCGAGTCAGCGGAACTGACGACGCTCGCCGCCGCGTCGCCGGTAGTGGCCGCCGTCAACTACAACGTGCGGTTCTACCCGCTCGTTCTCGAAGCTCGCGAGCGCATCCGGGCCGGGTACCTCGGCCGCGTCTTCCACGTGAGTGGTAGCTACCTGCAAGACTGGCTACTGGAACCGACCGACTTCAACTGGCGGGTGCAGGCCGAAGACGGCGGCGAGTTGCGGGCGTTCGCCGACATCGGCACGCACTGGATCGACACCGTCTGCTTCGTCACCGGGTTGGAAGTTGAAGCCGTGTTCGCGGACCTGCAAACCGTCCACGCCACCCGGCACCGGCCAACCGTCGGAGGCGAGACGTTCACCGCGTCGGCCAACCGCGACCGGCGGGCGACGGTCGAAGTGCCGATCACGACGGAAGACGCGGGCAACTTGTTATTGCGGTTCCACGGCGGGGCGAAGGGTTCGTTGTGCGTGTCGCAGGTGACGGCCGGGCGGAAGAACAGTTTGCGATTCGACATCGCCGGTGCCGCCGCGGCGCTCGCCTGGGATTCGGAGGAACCGAACGCCCTGCACGTGGGCTATCGCCATCGGCCGAACGAGTGCCTGATCCGCGACCCCGCTTTGCTCTCCGCGGCTGTGACGCCATTCACGAACTACCCCGGCGGGCACGCGGAGGGGTTCCCGGATACCTTCAAGCAACTCTACCGGGCGGTATACGCCGACGTGCTCAACGGGCGGTCGGAGTCGCCGCGATATGCGACGTTCGCCGACGGGCACCGCGAGGTTCAGTTGTGCGACGCGATTTTGCGGAGTCACCGCGAAGAGAGATGGGTGAAGGTGTGATCGTGATTATTTGGCCGGCACCACCGCCGCTGGCGGCAGGTTCGGCGGTCCGGACGGCGTGCCCGCGACGGCGAGAGCTTTCGGTGCGTCCTTCGCCGGTTCGTTCGGGAAGTTGAAGATCGCGACGCCGACGACGGCCAGGAGTCCGGCGACCAATCCGAGTTTCGATTCGTCCGACATTGTTGAGTCCCCACGCCCTTACTCGGCGATTATGGCGGACCCCGTCGCGGACCACAGCAGGACTTGAGGGAGAAGTTGCAAAACTCGTCAGACACCCGTCGGAGCGAACCGGAGAATGCGGCCCGCCGCGCCAGGCGATGCGAGCAGCACAGGGCACAAAGTTTACGATCTGCAAACACAAGCCCGCAGCGCAAGCAAGGGCAGGACATCCCACCCCCTTGCTTACGCTGTGGGCTTGTGGCTCGTGCTACTTCTTCGGCGGGCTGGCGCTCAGGCTGTTGCCCATCATTGCGTGGACTTCCGTGGAGGCTTTCACCACCACCGACAGGCTGGCCAGGTGGAACGTCACCGAGCACGCGCCGCCGTTCTCCTTCCAGCACTTTGGGTCGATCGAATCCTTGATCGACTTCACCAACTGGTCGGCGTTCGCGATCGACTGCTGATAGCTGGCCACCGGGCCGAACACGACGGCGTTGCCGAACGGGCCGGTACCCGAGACGATGTCGCCGAGGTAGTACGACCGCGTCGTCAGTTCCCGCTCGGCCCGCTCGACGGTCACGACCTGAATGATCTCGCCCTTCACCAGGAACGTCAGCGAGTTGCTCTGTAGGATCGCTCGCAGAGCGGTGCGAGCCGGCACGGCCCCCTTGAAGCTGATGGGCCGCGACAGGTCGAGACCGGCATCCTTGAGCGATTGCTTGTCGATGAAGATTTCCTGATTGATCTGGTTCGACAGGTCCTGCAACGCTTCCTCGAACGGCCGATCCTGGAAGTTCACCTGCACCTGCTTATCCAGCGATTTCAGGATCGCTTCTTCCTTCTCGGAGAGTTGAATTTTGTCCTGCTTCTTGCGGTACTCGGAGATCGTCCGCCACTGGGCCGCGTCCATGAACTGCATGTCGCCGGTGGACGGCGTGGACGACGCGACGAGGTC
>JBBQCQ010000292.1:0-5648 GCA_038318835.1 Gemmatales bacterium
CTCGAAGGCACGCACCGCGTCGAGTCGGGCCAGTTCGTCGAGGGGGAGAGGGGCAATCATCATCGGGCAATGTCCGGGTTCCTTCACCAGTCCGAGCATGGGGCCGGCGAAGTTTAGACCAGGATTATCGGCCGGGCAAAGTAACCGACGCGAACCTTGCCCAGTTCCCGCGGGCGGCAAAGTTTCGGCCCCCGACGTCGGGCCGGGCGCATCCGGGCGTTAGCAATCGAACCGCCGGTTCGTGCGAGCGGAGAAGTTTGACCGCGGGCCGACAAACCTTGTCGCACGCCCTGCAGGGGGGTAGTACGATCACAAGTGTCGGGCACTCGCTGCCCGGTGCCCCTGCACTTGGGCGTTAGACTCCCGCCTGCCGGGCGGTATCTTCTCCTGGAACACTCTCACCGGCCCGTGGCCTCCCGCCGCGGGCCGACTCACTTGAGGACGCCTCATGCTCTCGTTCGATTTCTACCAGAAGGCTCTGCCCTACGACGACTTCCTGAGTCAGTTCGGCAAGCCGTCCGACAAGGCCCGGTGGGACGCGACCCGGCAGAAGGTCGCCCTCACCGACGAGCAACGGAAGCTGCTCGGCACCTTCACCCGTCGCACGTGTGTCCTCGTGCTGGCCGGGGCGTGGTGCGGCGACTGTGCCGGACAGTGCCCCCTGTACGAACGGTTTGCCGAGGTCGCCCCAGTTCTCCAACCCCGCTACCTCGACCGCGACGCCCATCCTGCCGCGCAACAAGAGTTGAAGATCAACGGTGGCGACCGCGTGCCAGTGGTGGTGTTCTTCAGCGAGGACGGGCAGGAAGTGAGCCGATACGGCGAGCGAACGCTGACAACGTACCGGAAACTCGTCGGCCAACTCGGCGGCGACAGTTGTGGCAGCGGACTCGTGTCGGCCGATACGATGCCCGGAATTGTGCAAAACTGGCTCGACGAATTCGAGCGGGTGCAGCACATCCTTCGGCTCTCGCCCCGCCTGAGGCGTTTGCACGGGGACTAATCGTACCATAAGTTATCTGCGTACCAGTGTGGCGCACCCGCGAGGCTTCCATGTTCGGCTACCCGTGCCCGTTCTGTAGTCAACGCCTTCTGGCTGCGCCAGAGCGGGCCGGCCAGCGGACGATCTGCCCGAAGTGCCTGAAACCGATCGTCATTCCCAAGCCCGAAGACGACAAGAAGCCGACCGACGAACCGCCGCCGGCCACCGACGTGGGCGAGGAAGACGAAGTCCCGATCACATCGATGCCGCCCCGCCTGGAAGACGAGGAGAGCGACCCGGTCGTACAGACGCCGCTGCCCGACGCTCGCCCGATGGCCCGCGTCGGCCCGCCAGTTGCGGTGTACGCCGAGCCGATCATCCCGCTGCAACCGGCCCCGCTCCAGCACGCGGCGGCGGTACTTGTCCGCAACCCGGACTCGGTGGCCGACTACGACCCGCCAGCGAAGACGGAAGCTTACACGGCCACGCCGTCGCCGGTCATGACGCCCGGCCCGAAGGCCGTGCCCGAACCGCACTTCCCCGCCCCGGCGGCGTTCGCTTCGCCTACGCCCTTGCCGGAGCCGGCGAGTTTCCCACCGCCGCCGCAATACCACCCACCGACTTACCCCGCCCCCGGCCGCATTACTGGCGACCACCCGGCCGCCACGATGCCGACGCCGAGCGTGGGCCACAACAACACCGGCGGGCTGGTCGTCTTCAATCCGATGGACGTGGACGCGGCCGAACTCGCCGCCGAGTTGACCACGGTTCTGACGATGCGGATGAAACCCCCGGCCGAGCCGCCGAGCGACCTGCGACTGACGACCGGCCTCTGGATCATCCTGACCGCGTGCGGCCTGGCCCTGTGGCTGTTCTGCATGATGTCCGACGTGGAACCGCTGAAGTACGTCGCCGTCATCGGTGCGGTCGAACTCTTCATCGGCTACGTCTGGGTGGCCCTGGCCTTCGGCCGGCGGAACACGAAGCAAGGCTTCGTCACGCTCATCCCGCCCGTCTGGGTTTTCCGTGCGGCCAACCCGCCTTACGAACCCGGCTATCGGCCGTTGCGGTTCGTCGTGGCCGGGGCCATTCTCCTGACGCTCTACGTCATCGGGCCGAAGGTTCAGCCGACGCTGTTTAAGCTCATCGGCTTCACCGACGAGTCCATGCAGATGCCCGAAGAAGTGCCCGAGACGCCGCTGATGAAGCTGCACGAGGCGGAGCGCGAGAAGGACCCGACGGGTATCAAGGAACAACTGATGGTGTTCGCGAAGCCGGACTCGTTCTTGCGGATCCCGCCGGCCGACAAGCCGAAGGTGATCGAGAGCCTACGGCGGCTGGCCAAGCACAATCGTGGCGAGGTGAAGGAAGACGCTCTGCGGGCGCTCGTGACGTGGGCACCCGACGAGGCGAAGCCGTTGGTGTACGCGGCGATCTCGTCGGCGAACGAGGAGGAGCGGAACGCCGCCCACGAACTGATCCCGCGGTGGACCGACGTGGAAACGGCGAAACTACTCGTGAACCGCATTGGCGTCTCGACGCAAGCCCGCACGGCCCTGGATGCCATCGGTCAGACCGAGCGAGGCCGGCAGTCGATCGAGGACGCCCTACTGCCGCCGCTGAAGCGTAACCGCACTGAGGATCGCTTCCAGTTGCAAGCCCTGGCCGCCGACTACGGCGGCGAGCGGTCGAAGGCGGTGCTGGAAGCCCAGCAGCAGCAGAGCGCGACGTTCAGCGAGCGGGACACCCTGGCCATCTGCATCGCGAAGATCAAGGCCCGGCTGATGCCGTAACCCGTACCGCGGTTGTCGTAGGCACATGGATGATTTGGGCGAAGCCCACGGACGTTCGTCCGTGGGCTTCGCCCAAAATCGGCCAGACGCGACTCTACTTCACCCCGCTCGCCTTGCCGTTGATTCGCTTGTCGGCGGCCCCCAGTTGCGTACCCGTCGGGGCGACGCGGATGGTGTGGGCGTCGCCCTGCTTCGCGTTCACCACCTGGTGGCCCATCGCCTTCAACTTCGCGATCACATCCTCCGAGCCGGGGAACTTCTCCACCGAGAGTTGATCCGGGAACCACGCATGATGCTGCCGGGCGGCGTCCACCGCGGCCGTCGCGGGTAGGTCGTAGTCGAGCGTGTTCACGAGCACGCACAGCACCGTGCTGATGATCGTCCGCCCGCCGGGGCTGCCGGTCACGAGGTATGGTTTGCCGTTCTTCGCCACGATGGTCGGCGTCATCGAACTCAGCATTCGCTTGCCGGGGGCGACCACGTTCGCGGCGGTGCCGATCTTGCCCGTGCGGGTCGTCGTGCCGGGGATTGGGTTGAAGTCGGTCATCTCGTTGTTCAGGATGAACCCTGCCCCCCGCACGGCGATGCGGCTGCCGAAGTTGTTCTCCAGCGTGTACGTGTTCGACACCGCCATCCCCGATTTGTCGATGACCGAGAAGTGCGTCGTGTTGCCGCCCGTCTCCGCGAGTGGGATGCTGCCCGCCAACGATTCGCTCTTGGTGGCCTTCGTCAAATCAATCGTCGCGGCTACTTTCTTCGCGTACTCCTTCGTCGTCAGGTGCGGCGGGATGGTGACGAAGTCGGGGTCGCCGAGGAATTCGGCCCGGTCGCGGAAGACGCGGCGCTGGACTTCCGCGAGCAGGTGCATCGTCTCGGCCGAGTGCCGCGGGTTTGCCCTCACGTCGAAGGTTTCGAGGACGTTCAACGCTTCGAGAATGGCGGTGCCGCCGGAACTCGGCGGCGGGGCGGCAACGATGTCGAAGCCGCGGTAGGTGCCGGCGAGTGGCTTCCGCTCCTTCGCGGCGTAAGCGGCCAGGTCGGCCTTCGTGATGAGGCCGCCGCCGGCCTTCATCTCCTCGGCCAACTGGTCGGCCGGCGGGCCGGTGTAGAACCACGTGGGGCCGTGCTCAGCGATGCCGGCGAGCGTCGTCCCGAGGTTCGTCTGTCGCAAGGTGTCGCCGGACTGCCACGCGGTGCCGTCCGGCTTGCCGAGGACTTTGCGAAACTCGGCGTTCGTCGTTTTCGCGTCGGCGAGGATGTCGTTCAGCCTCTTCGCGAGCGGGCCGTCGACCGTGAACCCGTCGGCGGCCAGTTTCACCGCCGGCGTCACGAGGTCTTTCCACGGCTTCGTGCCGAACCGCTTGTGGGCGAGTTCCAGGCCACGGACGGTGCCGGGCGTGCCGGCCGACTTGTGCGACCGCCAGTCGGTCGTGCCGTCGGCGAACATCGTTGGTGTGGCGGCGGCCGGGGCCGTCTCGCGGTAGTCGAAGAACGTCGCGTCGCCGTCGGCGGGTCGCACGAGCATGAACCCGCCGCCGCCAATGTTGCCGGCCTCCGGCCACGTGACCGCTTCCGCGAAGGCGACGGCGACAGCCGCATCGACGGCGTTGCCACCGTCGGCCAACACCTGCGCGCCGACGTCGGCGGCGAGCGGGCAGACGCACACGACCATGCCGGCCTTCGATTCGACCGGCGGGCGTGGCGTTTGGGCGAAGGCGGGAAGGGCGAGAACGAGGAGCGTCAGCAGGGTGCGCATGAGTAGTCGCCGCGGGGATTCCCCGCGGACGATCGTCCGCGGGCTTCGCCCGAAATCTTATCCGGCGCGGAGGGCGACGGAATCACGCACCCCCAGATTGTTGTAAATCTGCCGCGTCGCGTCGGACTTATTCAACGTGTAGAAGTGAATGCCCCGCACGTTGTGGTCGAGCAGGTCGCGGCACTGTTCGGTCGCCCAGTGGATGCCGACCCGCCGCACGGCGTCGTCGTCGTCACAGCGGCTGACAGCCTTCAACAATCGGGCCGGGATGCGGGCACCGAGGGCGAGTTCGGCCATGCGGGTCATGCCCGCCTTCGACGTGATCGGCATGATGCCGACGATGATCGGCACCTTGATGCCGGCCAGTTCGCACCGCTCGCGGAAGTCGTAGAAGTCGTTGTTGTTGAAGAACAGCTGCGTGCAGATGTAATCGGCCCCGGCGTCCACTTTCCGCTTCAGGTGGTCCATCTCGAGCAGGCGATTCGGGCAGCCGGGGTGCCCTTCGGGGAAGCCGGCGACGCCGATGCCGAAGCCGCGCGGGTCAGGCACGGTCGGCCGGTTGCGGATGAATTCGACGAGTTGGTTCGCGTACTGGAAGCCGTCCGTCGTGCGGTCGAAGTTGGCCAGGTTCTTCGGCGGGTCGCCGCCGAGGGCGAGGACGTTCGTGATGCCGCTGGCCGCGTACCGGTCGAGAATCGTCGCCATCTCGTCGGCCGAATGGCAGACGCACGTCAGGTGCGAAACGGCCGTCAGGTCGGTTTCCTGTTGGATGCGGACGACGAGATCGTGTGTGCGGTCGCGGGTCGAGCCGCCCGCCCCGTAGGTGACAGACACGAACGACGGTTGCAGTTCCTGCAGCGACGCGATGTTTCGGAACAAGTCCTCGGACGCCTCGTCGGTCTTCGGCGGGAAGAACTCGAAGCTGAACGTCGTCGCGTGATCGCGGAAGATGTCCTGAATGTGCATCGCATTTTCTCTCTCGTGACGCCGGGGCGTCCCAGGTGATCGTCTCATCGTGGTCTTCGGCCGCGAAGCGGCCTGCGCATAAAGTCTGGGGCGTAAGCCCCAGGTCGCCACCCGTGCCCATCTCCGCCGCGGAGCGGCCGACATCGGCTCC
>JBBQCQ010000293.1:0-5648 GCA_038318835.1 Gemmatales bacterium
CGTTTTTTTCGGGGGGTTGCGGGGGTGCTGGGCCGCAACCCCGCCGAGCCGCGCACCTAATGGGGCCGGGTTATTTATTTGGCTTTACACCGGGCACCTTCGGGTGCTGGGCTCGCCAAGAGTCACACTCGTACTCGTTTCCATTTACCACTGCTGAACCGCAGCAGGAACAACAACCCCCGCACCCAGATATCGACGAGCATGGCCAGCCATGCGCCGAAGAGGCCCATCTCGAACCCGGCGACTGTGCCGAACGGCCCGAGGTCGAGCGTGCGCCGCGTCAGGAGGTAGGCCAGCGGGATGCGGACGCCGAGGAAGCCGAACCACGAGTAGAACACGCCCACCCGCGTGTCGCCGGCCCCGCGAAGAGCTTGCGTGAAGACGATGGCCGCCGCCAGAGCCGGCATGGCGAACGCCACCGTGGTCAGGGCTTGCACGGCGAGGGCGGCGACGACCTCGTCGTCTGGGCTGTAGAACCGGCACAGCGGCACCGAGAACAAGTAGAACACCACACCCATGAACGACATGATGCCGCACGCGGCCGCGAACATCATCCACCCGCCACGGGCGGCTTGATCGGGCCGCTTTGCCCCGAGATTCTGACTGATGATGGCCATCGACGCCGTGCCGAACGCGCCGCCGGCCTGGTAGCCGAACGCCTCCCACCGCAGGGCTATGCCGTGGGCCGACGACGCGTCGTTGCCGAGGTCGTTGACGATCCGCAGAAACCACAACTGACACGCCGCGATCGAAAGGCTGTCCGCTGCCGCCGGAATGCTGACGCGAAGCAGTCGGCCGAGCAGCGGCCAGTCGGGTTTCAGGTTCGCCCGGGTGAGCTTTAAGCCAGACCGCCCGCGCACGAGCAGCGTCAGCACGGCCACCGCGCCGACGGTGTGGCTAAGGGCCGTGCCCCAGGCGATGCCGACGAAGTTCGGTTCGCCGAAACCCCGCGAGGCGAAGTACGCCACCGGCACGTTCACCAACACCACACCGCAGAGCACATACAGCCCCGTTCGGGTGTCGCCGGCCCCAATCAGGCAGGCGATGCCGCCGGTTTCGAGGAGCTGCATCGTTACCAGCAGCACGAGTGGCGACAGGTACTCGGCCGCGATCTGCGGCGCCGAGTCCTTCAATCGCAACAGCGAGAGCAATTCCGGCAGTATCGGCCACGCCACCGCCGTGGCGACCAGCCCCATGACGGCCGCCAGAAAGATAGCCTGCCCCATTGTGTGGTTGGCCATGTGCCGGTCGTGCGCGCCCACGAATCGGCCGACAAGGGCCGTTGCCCCGGCACTGATGACAACGGCGTAGCAGGTGGTCAGCCAGTAGATGTAGTTGGCCGTGTTGAGCGCGGCCTTGTGCGATTCGTCGAACGGCCCGGCGAGGAACTGATCGTAGTGCTGGATGAACAGCAAGAGGTACTGCTGGGCGAGCGCGGGTAGAGCCAATTTCAGAACATGTCGCCAGTCGGCCATCGGCACAGCGGGGGTCGCGGTCAGTAGGGTATCGGATCATTCGGCGGATTTTTGCCCCGACGGGGCAATCGAGTGTAGACACAGGTGGAGCGTAGCGCAACCCTTGGGAAGACTCGCCCCGGCGGGGCGGCGCAAGCAGCGTCCGACGTTCCGCTGCCCCGCCGGGGCAGAAGAGTTCACGCCCATGTTCCACGGGTTGCGCTGCGCTCCCCCCGTGGCTACAGACCGCGGCCCCATCCGGGGCCGAAAGACAACAGCGGCTGCGTCGCGGGTCGTCGCATGTCCCACGACCCGCTATCTTCACCCTACGTCTCGCTTGGCCCATCCGTGAAGGAGTCTGTCCGTGACCCGTCCCCGTGTGATACTCGTGTTCGCCCCTCTGTTCGCCACCCTCGGCCTGTTCTTCGTGCCGACAGCGGCCCAGCCCGCGAAGCCCAACACCTTCGCTGCCTTCGCCGACGACTACTACGCGAAGCTGTTCGCCGCCGACCCGATCCAGGCGACCTACGCCGGCGTTCACAACTTCGACGACCGCCTCGCCGACCTGTCCGCCGACGCTATCGCGAAGCGTGCGACCGCCCTGAAGGAGTTGCAGCAGCGGCTCGCGACCCTGAGCAATCGCACGCTCGCCGAGGCCGACGCCCTCGATGCTGTCGTTCTCGAACATGCCATTCAGGCCGAGTTGCTGGAGCTCGAAACCGTTCGCGACTGGAAGCGGAACCCGGTCGTTTACCTCGGCAAGCCGGCCGAGAGCATCGACCTGCTCATGAAGCGGACCTACGCCGAGCCGGCCGACCGCCTGCGGGCCATCGTCGGCCGGCTGAAGGCAACGCCGGCGCTGATGACCGCGATGAAGGCGAACATCGAGAACGCACCGAAAGAGTTCGCCGACCTGGGGGTGATCGTGGCGAAGGGGTCAGTCGGGTTCTTCCAGAGCGACCTGCCGACGTGGGCCAAGACGGCGGCCGGCAGCGACACGAAGTTGCTCGACGACTTTACCGCCGCCAACGCCGTTGTGCTGGCCGAGTATGCCGCCGCGACGAAGTGGGCCACCGCTTTGCAAGCCCGAGCGAACGGCAACTACGCCATCGGGGCCGACGCCTTCATGAAGAAGCTCGCCGCCGAGGAGATGCTCGACATTCCGCTCGCCAAGTTGCTCGCCATCGGCGAAGCCAACCTGAAGCGCGATCAGGATGCCTTCCTGGCGACGGCGAAGGTCATCGACCCGAAGAAGACGCCGCAGGACGTGCTGGCAACGCTGACCGAAGACCACCCGAAGCCCGAAGACCTGGTCGCGTTCACCCGCGGCACCATCGAGCGGACGCGGAAGTTTCTGATCGACAAGAAGATCGTCACCATCCCATCGGAAGTGCGGCCGACGATCGCCGAGACGCCGGCCTTCGCCCGCACCGGCGGGTTCGCGTCGATGGACACACCGGGGGCGTTCGAGACAAAGGCGAAGGAAGCCTTCTACTACGTCACGCCGCCGGAAACCGACTGGGAGGCGAAGCGGAAGACCGAGCACATGCGGCAGTTCTGCACGACCGGCATGGACATCATCACGATCCACGAAGCCTACCCGGGCCACTACTTGCAGTTCCTGTACGCGAAGCAGTACCCGACAAAGGTCCGCAAGCTCTACACCTGCGGCACGAACGTCGAAGGCTGGGCACACTACGCCGAGCAGATGATCGTGGACGAGGGCTACGGCAACAACGACCCCCGCGTGCGGTTGGCTCAACTGAACGAGGCACTGTTGCGAGACTGCCGGTACATCGTCGGCATCAAACTGCACACCGAAGGCTGGACGGTGGAACAGGGGAAGAAGTTCTTCATCGAGCAGGGCTACATCGAGCCGGAGGTGGCATTCCAGGAAACCCGCCGCGGCACGTACAACCCGACATACCTGTACTACACGCTCGGCAAGTTGCAGATTCTCAAGCTCCGCGAAGACGTGAAGAAAGCAAAGGGGCCGGCGTTTTCGATGCTACAATTCCACGACGACTTCGTGAAGCAGGGCGGCCTGCCGATCCCGCTGATCCGCCGGCTCCTGCTGCCGGGTGACACGTCGCCGAGTTTGTGATACAAGCCCGCAGCGCAAGCAAGGGTTGGCAGTTCCACCCACCCTTGCTTGCGCTGCGGGCTTGTTCACTTCACCTTCAGCACGCTCGGCAGCAGACACAGGCCTTCCTTGCACGCCAGCACGCGGACGCGGACTTCGAGCGTGTCGTCCTTCGCACGAGTGACCTTGCCGGTGATCGTGACCGTGCCCGCGTATACCTGATAGTCGCCCGTCACCGCATCCTTCACGGCCGTCCCCTTCGGGAACTCCACCACGGCGTCTACGACTTTGCCGCCCACGAGCACTTCAATTGTCGTGGCCGATGCCTTCAGCGTGTCGTTGCCTGGCGGGTTCGCGTAAACATGCCACGGTTCCGCTACCCTGAGCGTGACTGTGAACACCTCACCGTCGGCCTTGATCGCGGCCGTCACCACGTCGCTCGCCTCTCGCGCAGCCTTGGGTGCGGCAGGCGGGGCGGCCACCGGCCCGAGCGCAACAGCCGTATCGTCGAACAACTCGTCGAGCGCGCGAGACAACGTCGGCACCGAACCGGGGCCGTCCTTCATCGCACCGGCGAACAGCCGGACTATGCGAACGCCAGCATCGCGGTACTTCGCGTCCTTCGTCTTCGCCCCTAGTTGCAACAGGCTGCGGGCGGCGACGCCGTTGCCGGAGGGTTGTGCGCCGTCGTAGCTGTCCTTCGACCGGGCGAACAACTTCTCGTGATCGCTCGCGGTGAAGTAGAACCCGCCACGGTCGGCGTCGCCGTGCCATTTCAGCATCGCGTCGGCGATGGCCTTCGACTCGGTCAGCCATCGCTTGTCGCCGGTCGCATCGGACAGCGCGAGCAGGCCGTGCAGCAAGAAAGCGTGGTCGTCCAGGAAGGCGTTCCCCCGAGCCGCCGGTTTCTCGCCCGGTGCGGCCGCGTACACGCGGAACAGGCGGCCGTCCTTGCCGCGCATCTTCGTCAGCAGGAAGTCGGCCGCCTTTGCCGCGACGGCGGTGTACTCTTTGTTCCCGAAGACTTCGCCGGCCTTCGCACAGGCGGCGATCATCTGGCCGTTCCACGCCGTGATGACTTTCGTATCCAGGAAGGGACGCTCACGCTTCGCTCGTTCCGCGAGCAGCTTAACCTTCAGCGGTTCGAGCTTCGCCAGCAGGTCCGCCTCGCTCAGCTTCAAGTCCTTCGCCAGTTCGGCCGTCGGTTTCGGCAGTCGCAGGATATGGTACTTCCCCTCGAAGTTCGCAGCGGTCGCGTCGTAGACAGCCTTCACGAAGGCCGCGTCGGCACCGAGAATTTCCCGCAGTTGGTCGTCGGTCCAGACGTAGAACTCGCCTTCTGTGCCGTTGCTGTCGGCGTCGAGGGCCGAGTAGAACGCTCCGTCGGTGTTCGTCATCTCGCGGGCCACGAACGCCAGTGTCTCGGCGACGACCCGCTTGTACAGTGGGTCGGGCGTGTGCCGATACGCTTCGGCGTACAGTTCGATGAGTTGCGCGTTGTCGTAGAGCATCTTCTCGAAGTGCGGCACGGTCCATGTTCGCTCGGTGCTGTAGCGGTGGAAGCCGCCGCCGACCTGATCGTAGATGCCGCCCTCGGCCATCTTGCGGAGCGTGAGCGCGACGCCGGCCGCGAGCTTGTCGTTGCCCGGCTTGCGGGCTTGTTGTTGCAGGAACGAGAGCGCCGCCGCCCGCGGAAACTTGGTGTGTGCGAATGACCGCAGCTTGTCGCCGATGCCGCCGTGGATGGGGTCCAGCTCGAACCACCGCACCGCGTCCGTGACCATTTCACGATTCAGTTGGACGAGCGGAGTCGCCCGGCCGTTCTTCTCCATCGCCTCGGCCGTCATCTCGGCGATGCGATTCGCCTGAGCCGACAGTTCGCCGCCTTTCTCTGCGTTCAGCTCGATGACTCGCTTCAGGACCGATGTCAGGCCCGTGACGGTGCCGTTCTCGACCTTCTTGTCGTTCGGCGGGAAGTACGTGCCGCCGAAGATCGGCTTCGCGTCGGCCGTCAGGAACATGGTCAGCGGCCACCCGCCAGACTGCCCGACGACTTGCAACGAGGTCATGTACACTTCGTCCACGTCCGGCCGTTCTTCGCGGTCCACCTT
>JBBQCQ010000294.1:0-5614 GCA_038318835.1 Gemmatales bacterium
CGCACTTCATCCGGTGCAGGGCGACGAGGACGTACGCGAAGACCGGCGCGGGCGGGTCGGCGAACACGCCTTCTAGAACGGCCGCGATCTCCTCTGTGAGGGCGAACGTGTTGCCCGCGTCGTCGATCAGTCGGTCGCGGGCGACGAACCAGTGGACCCCGCCGAGGTGGACGCGGTACGTCGGCGGGATGGCCAGATAAGCGTTCGCACGCTCGAACGGCGTCACGGGGCACCTGCGGTCGAGGCGACGGCCAGCCGCACGCGCGGCCGGGATAGGGGCGTGAATTCGCTCCGCGGAAGCAGTTCGGCTTCGCCTTCGCCGAGCAGCACCCACTCGTCGGCGGTCGCTCCGACGGCCTCGCGGATCACGGCCGGCGGCAGGTCCGGGTGCGGACGGAAGCCGACCGGCGTGAGCACGTCGCTGCCCCAATAGCGGGTCGAGCGCGGCACCGTCGGCAGCGCGTCGCCGAGCAACAGCGCGCGGCCGCGGCAGACCGCCGCCCGCACGCGGCCGAGTTCGCGCGTGGTGGCGGCGTCGGCCCACGCGGCCAGGTCGGCCACGATGCACGCGAGTGCCGTCGCCGGCCGGGGCGGGCCGCCGCGCACGATACCAAGCCGCAGCCACGATGGGGAAGCGGTCGGCGGCGGAACCGCGGTCACGCGATCCGGCACGATCACACCGGCGACGGGTTGCGACTCGGCGGTCGGCGGTCGTAAGCTCGTCGGCAGTCGTTTGCCGAAGGGTATCCACTGCTCGCCGTCGGGGCGGAAGAACAACACGCCCGGCACCGGCCAGAGTGCGTACGCCACTTCGACCCGACCGGCCGGCCAGTGGACCCACGCGAACGCACCGTCGGCCCGCACGCCGACGCCGGGCCGATGGCGAACGGACGCGAGCGCGGCCAGCCCCGCGGCCGGCACGCGGGCCAGGGTGATCGCCGCCCACAGGTCGCGGTCGGGCGTCATCCGAGTTTCTCCAACAGTGCCCCGGCCCGCGTCAGCAGTTGCTTCCGCTGCTCCGCGTCCGGCACCCAGCTCGCGCGGTCGGCCACGGCCTGCACGCGCTCGCGGATGCGGGCCAGTTCCACCAGCTTCGGCCCCTTCGCCGCGTCCTGCCCGGCCGCCTCCAACTCCGCGGCCAGAGCCTCCGCGTCCGCTTCTTCCTGCCGACGTGCCCGCGGGTGGGCCGCTTCCGCCGTCGGCGGGGCGTGTTCGATCGCGCCGTTCACGAGCATCGCCAGCGGGGTGATCTGTTCGACGCGATCCCAGACGTACCGCAGTACCCACAGGTCCGATGCCGCCGCGGTATCGCGGCCGCACAGCACCGCCGAGGCCGCGAGAAGCTTCAGCACCTTGATCGCCCGCCGGTCGGAGTAGGCCACGCCCAGGTCGCGGACCTTCGTCACCAGGTCGGCGTACCGATCCCACACCGGCCGCAGGTCTACCTCGCGGGCACGGGCGGCCATCGCCCGCAGGTCGTCGGCGCTCAGCTCACTCGCCGCCGACCACGCGGCCGAACGTTCCAGTTCCCACCCGGCCGACAGCAGCGCCGGGAGTTGCTCCCGCGTCAGCGAGTCCACCTTCACGCGCAACAGGAAGCGGTCGAACAGAGCTTGCAACGCGTCGTCTTCCGGCAGGTGATTCGACGCCGCGAAGACGCTGACGAGCGGCAGCCGGTGCGTCTCCAACCCGCGGCGGTAGGTGCGTTCGTTCAGCACCGTGAGCAGGTTGTTCAGGATGGCGCTGTTCGCGTTGAAGAGTTCATCCAGGAAGGCGAATTCGGCCTCGGGCAACATGCCTGTCGTGACGGTGGCGACCACGCCTTCGCGCAGGCGAGCCAGATCGATCGGGCCGAACAGTTCGTTCGGCTCGGAGAACCGCGTGAGCAGATACTCGAAATACCGGCAGTTCACGCTCGTGGCGAACCGGCGGACGAGCAGCGACTTCGCGGTGCCGGGCGGACCGTACAGGAAGAGGTGTTCGCCGGCGACGGCCGCGAGGGCGATCAGGTCGATGACCTCGTCGCGGCCGACGAATGTCTGCTTCAGCCGGTCGGTCACGGCGCGTTGCAACAGGGCGTCAGGCACGGGGCACGTCCTCAAGCGGCAGGGGTCGGCCGCGGTCCTCGAAAATTCGCTCGGCCCAGTCGCGGCCGGGTCCGACCGGCGGCACCCAGCCGGCCCGCGGGTGTTCGACCAGTCGCTCGGCGTACAGCAATTGTAAGCCCCGGTGCCCCCCGAAGTCGGGTGAAGTGGTCGGCCCGCCGTCTAGATCGAGCAGCACGCCGGCCAGCGGCCACCGCCGCGCGAGGGCATCCAGTCGCGCGACCAGCGGCCCACCCGCCTCGCGGGCCTTCGCCCGCCGGTGGACGGCCGGCAGGAACCGCAACAGTACGTCGGCGGTCAGGTGTTCGTCCGGCGTCTTCGGTTCGCGATCCGCCGGGGTCGGCTCGGTGGCATCGCCGACCAGTTGCCAGCAGGCGGCCGCGAGTTGTTCCGCGGCCCACACCGCCGTCGGCGGGTCGAAGCTTAGCACTGGCCCAGCGACTTCGAGTGCGTGCCGGTCGAAGCTCGCCCGCAGGATCGGCAGGGCCGCGGCCCGTTCGCGTTCGGCGATGATCGGCGGCGTGTCCTGCACCGATTCGCCCATCGACACGACCCGCCGCAGCCAATCGACGAACGGAGACATCCGGCGTCCTCGGGTGACTTCGATGATTTACGAAGTGGGACACGGCCGACCCCGGTCGAGGTTCGCCCGCGGATGCTAAACTATTCCGCGGAACTGTTCGGCCGAACCCAGGGGGCACGATGACGAATCCCATCCGCGGATCGTTCGAGGTGAAGTTGGCCGCACTGCCGACGCACGACACGGCGGAGGGCAGCTTGCTCGGCCGGCGGTCGATCGACAAGCAGTTCCACGGCGACCTGGAGGCCACGAGCATCGGCGAGATGCTCTCGGCGATGACCGCGGTGAAAGGCTCGGCCGGGTACGTCGCCCTCGAGCGTGTCACGGGCACGCTGGGCGGTCGGTCGGGCACGTTCGTCCTCCAGCACAGCGGCACGATGACCCGCGGCGTACCGGGCCTGACGATCACCGTCGTCCCCGACTCTGGCACCGGCGACCTCGTCGGCCTCACCGGCACCATGACGATTGAAGTCACCGGCGGCCAGCACTTCTACGAGTTCAAATACGCTCTCCCCGCCGGGTAAAGTCTTCGCAAAATTCTCCGACGCGCCGGCCGCATCGGAACGCTCATATCGGGAGGAACCCGGATGGCTCCTCGCAGAGGTTGAGGTCATGCTGAAGCCACGGACGCGGTTGCTGACGCTCGTTTCCGAGGTGCCGTTCTCGGACGCGGACCTGATCGGGCGAATCGTCGCCGACCGGGGTGGCCACCCGCGAGAACCAGGAACTCCTGCGGCAACGAACCCGTCGGGCGGCGCGAGAATCGACCGGCCAGGCATTCGACGCGGCCGCACCCGAATCGTCGTGCGCGGCGGAAAGCGGCCGTGGTGTTGTGCGAACTAACCGGCGTGAGTCGGGCGGACGCTGCCCGGCGGCTCGGTATTCTTGAGGGTACACTCTCCAGCCGCTTGTCGGCCGCCCGACGAAAACTCGCAGCCCGCTTGACGGTCCGCGGGTTGGGCACGACGTTACCGGTCCTCGTGCTGCCCGTGCCTTCCGCCCTGGCGGCGGGCGTCCTCGACCTGGCCGCGACTTCCGTTATTCCTTCGACCGTGGCGACTTTTTGTGCTAATGGGGCAGTAGTGTGTGGGGTTTCAGCGACGAACCAGCCAAGCCGAAGTTAGACGAAGTCAAGCCCCCGCCCCGCGGGTGGACGAAGCCCGCGACCCCGAAGGCGTGGTCGGCGCGCCTGCCCAGCGGGAGAAACTCGCCGCCGACCGCACGGGTACGGTCGGCGTTCCCCAGCAGCAAGCCGCACACGAGCCGCCATGCCGCCTTGACCGACGCGATGACAGTCGGCCGCATGGAACTGATGAAGCACCTCGACCAACTTGACCCGCCGATCCACGCCCGCCCGTGGCTGGTGAAGATGAAATCGGAGTACGTGAAGGGCGAGGTGCGGGAAATCCTCCCGACGGACAACGAGAAGACGCTCATCAAGGCCAACGGCGTGAACTCGAACGTCCGCTGGGCGGAGATCGATCTGGAACTGACCGAAAACCAGGTGCAGCAACTTCGCTCGACGGATCGCGTGACCGATGCCTTCCGCGGCGACGCGATCCTCTTCGCGTTCCTGGCCGCGATCTACGGCTTCCTCCGGCTGGATCAGTGGACGAAGGGCTACCTGACCATGTGGCTCGGCCTCGCCGGCGGCGGTGTGGCGATGCTGGTGCTGGCGTGACGCCCGCAGGGCGTTCGTGTCTTCCGGCCTGAAAGGCCGGTTCTATCAGCCCAGGTCGGAACGAAGCGTAGGCCTGGGTTTCCGCGACCGCCACACATCGCAATCCGCCCTGAAAGGGCGGTTCATGTGGGTAGGACCAATGAGCCGCCCTTTCAGGGCGGTGGCATGGGGTAGGTGTCGTATCCCAGGCCTGCGGCGGCTTCGCCGCCTCCGACCTGGGCTGACAGAACGTGCCTTTCAGGCCCGAAAACCAAAACCGTGGACGTATCCCAGGCCTGCGCTTCGCTCCGACATGGGCTGACAGAACGTCCCTTTCAGGGCCGAAAACCGAAAGGCGTCGGGCATGCCTTTCAGGCCCGAAAACCACACTCTTGTCGGGGATTTGGTTTTCCGGCCTGAAAGGTCGGTTCTGTCAGCCCAGGTCGAAGCGAAGCGTAGGCCTGGGTACGCCCCCATCCATCCACAATCCGCCCTGAAAGGGCGGTTCATTCAGTCCCACACGTATCGTTCATCCCATTCGACCTCATACCGGCAAAGCCACTCGCGGAACTCGTCCTGGAACGTCTGCTTCGCGTGGTGTTCGGGCTGGCCGAGGATGTACGCGCGAACCGCGTCCACGTTCGACTGGCTAACCGAGAACGCGCCGTACCCCGTCTGCCAGTGGAAGTCGCCCGTCGGAACCTTCGCCTGATTCACCCACGCCGAGGAGGACGATTTGATCTTCCCGACGGCGTCCGCGATGGTGATGGTCCGCCCGAGTTGGAACAGCAGGTGAACGTGATCGGCCACACCACCGACGATGAGCGATTGACAGCCGAGGTTGTTCGCCGCCCCGCCGAGGAGTTGGAACAACTCCTCCCGCCACGAATCAGAGAGTAGCGGTTGACGGTTGTGCGTCGAGAAGAGGGCGTGGATGTAGACTTTCGCGAGGGATTGGCCCATCGGCAGGCCTCGAACGAACGGCCCTTTCATGGCCGGATGATCGGGGTGGCGGTCGTACCCAGGCCGTTGGCCTGGGCTGGTAGAGCGTGCCCTTCAGGCCCGAAAACCAAGTCACCGACACGGGCCCTTGGTGGATTTCGGGCCTGAAAGGCACGTTCTGTCAGCCCAGGTCGGAGGCGGTGAAGCCGCCGCAGGCCTGGGATACGACCACCACCCGCCGCATCCGCCCTGAAAGGGCGGCTCATTCCCGCCTCGAATGAACGACCCTCTCAGGGTCGGAATCTTATGCGCCTCGTACCCAGGCCT
>JBBQCQ010000295.1:0-5612 GCA_038318835.1 Gemmatales bacterium
CCGAAGACCGGCCTCGGTCTCACTGGCTTCCGCCGGGCGACCGTCGTCGCGGCCTCCGGCTGGCAGGCGGACAGCCTGACGAAGATGGTCAGCCTGCTGCCGCCGGCCGAAGCGGTGAAGCGCATCGAGAGTATCGACATGGCGGCGATGTACCTCGTCGTGAAGGAGAACGCCGACGCGAAGGAAGTGGTGACCGCGTCGAGCCGATTCGCGTTACTTGTCACCGAATAATAGCCGCTCGTATTCGCGGACCCGATCGGCCAGTTGCTTGGCGGTTGCAGCCGACAGGGTGACGTGGCCGATCTTCCGCCGGGCACGCGGTTCCTTGCCGTACCAGTGAACCTTCGCGTGCGGCAAACGCAGCACCTCGGCCAGCGGCGGGTGATCGCCGATCCAGTTGAACATGACCGAATGGCCGACCGCGTTTGACGAGCCAAGCGGCAAGCCGGCCACCGCCCGCATGTGGTTCTCGAACTGACTCGTCACCGCCCCGTCGAGCGTCCAGTGGCCGGAGTTGTGAACCCGTGGGGCCATCTCGTTCGCGATCAACTGCCCGCCGACTTCGAACAGTTCGATGGCGAGGACGCCGACGTAATCCAACTCCGTCAGAACCTGCGTGACATACTCTTCCGCTTGCTGCTGGGCCATCGCGGTCAGATTTCCCGCGGGTGCGATCGATTTGCGAAGCATCCCGTCGTGGTGTTCGTTCACAGTCAGCGGGTAGACTTCCACCGCTCCATCCCTACCTCGCACGCCGATCACTGATAACTCGCGAGCGAACGGCACCAGGCCTTCGAGAATCAGCGGCCGTCCGCCGAGAGCTTCCCATGCTGCGGCAGCTTCCACCTCGGTGCGCAGGACCATCTGGCCTTTGCCGTCGTAGCCGAACCGTCTTGTCTTCAGGACCGCGGGTAGCCCGATGGCGTGAACGGCCGCGTCGAAGTCAGCCTTCGAGTCCACAGCCACGAACGGGGCCGTTGCAATACCACGATCGCGAAGGAATTTCTTCTCCGTTAGCCGGTCCTGCGACACTTCCAGGGCCGCAGGTGGTGGGAACACCGGCAGGCGTTCGGTCAGCCAGCGGGCCGATTCGACCGGCACATTCTCGAACTCATAGGTGACCACGTCCGAGACCTGGGCGAGTTGGTAGAGCGCCTGATAGTCCTCGAATTCGCCGCGAATGTGGTCGCAGACGTGGGCCGCGCACGGATCGGGCGACGGGTCGAGAACCGTGCAGCGAATGCCGAGGGGGTGGGCGGCGAGGGCCAACATGCGACCGAGTTGCCCGCCGCCGAGGATGCCAACTCTCACGTCGTAGCCCGGGGGTCGGGGTTGTCGATCACGTCCTGCGTCTGGGTCCGTCGGTAGTCCTTGAGCCGCTCGCGCAGGTGCGCATACTTGCCGCCGAGAATGGCCACCGCGAGGAGGCCTGCGTTCTTCGCCCCAGCTTTGCCGATGGCCAGCGTGCCCACGGGTACCCCACCGGGCATCTGCACGATCGACAAGAGCGAGTCGATGCCCCGCAAGATTGCCGACTCGACCGGGACACCGAACACCGGCAAGACCGTCTTCGACGCGCACATGCCGGGCAGGTGGGCCGCCCCACCGGCCCCGGCGATGATGATTTCCAGCCCGCGTTCTTCAGCACTCTCGGCGTAGTCGAACAGCTTGTCCGGCGTCCGGTGGGCCGACACGACCGCGACCTCGTGCGGGACGCCGAACCGGCTGAGGATTTCCGCCGCCTCGGACATCGTCGGCCAGTCCGAACGCGACCCCATGATAACGCCGACTAACGGGCGTTCGGGCATTTCAGGGGCGGGGGTGTCGCTCACTTGATCGGCTGCCAGTGCTTACCCGTGTCCTCGAGCAACTTGTCGGCCGAGGCCGGGCCTTGCGACCCGAGGGCGTACGTCTCGGGCTTCAGTTGCGGGTGGTTTTGCACCGCGTCGATGATCGGGTCCATGATTTCCCAGGCTCGCTCGATCTCGTCGCTACGAATGAACAGCGACGCCTCGCCCTGGATCGAATCGAGCAGCAGTCGCTCGTAAGCCTCGGGCAGAGCCTGCGTGTCGTAAGCCTCGCGATAGTTGAAGTCCAGGTCGCGGGGCTTCAGTCGCACGCCGTCCACGTCCGGTACCTTCGTCTGGAAGTTCAGTTGGATGCCCTCGTTCGGCTGGAGGACGAGCGTCATGCGGTTGCACTGCAACACTTCATCCTTCGGCAGCGGGAACATCAAGTGGGCCGGGCAGCGAAACTGAATCATGACCTCGCTGTACCGGGCTTTCAACCCCTTGCCCGACCGCACGTAGAACGGCACGTTTTTCCACCGGGCGTTGTCCACGAAGAGCTTGATCGCCGCGAACGTTGGCGTCCGGGAGTCCTTCGGCCCGCCCGACTTCTCCAATTCTTCGAGATACCCAGCGTACTGGCCCACGGCCACGCTCGTCGCCATGTCGTCCGCGTCGGGGATGCGGATGCTTTCCAGCACCTTCATCTTCTCGTTCCGCAGGTGATCCGCGTTGAACTTCGACGGGCCTTCCATCGCCACCAGCGCGAGCACTTGCAGCAAGTGATTCTGGAACATATCCCGCAAGACGCCGCTCTTGTTGTAATAATCGAGGCGGTTCTTCACCGTGACCTGCTCGGCCACCGTGATCTGCACGTGGTCGATGTACTGGTAGTTCCACAACGGCTCGAACAGCGTATTCGCGAAGCGGAAGACGAGGATGTTCTGCACCGTCTCCTTGCCGAGGTAATGGTCGATGCGGTAAATCTGGCTTTCCTGGAAATGCTCGTGTAGGCTCTTGTTCAGTTCCTGGCCCGACTTCAAATCGTGGCCGAACGGCTTCTCGACGACCAACCGGCGGTACCCGCCCTTCTCCTTCGCGAACCCGCCCTCACCGAGTGCGGCCACGAGTTGCGGGTAATACTCCGGCGATACCGACAGATAGTACACCCTCGACCCGCCGGCCGACCCTTCGTTTTGCTCGAACCACTTCGCCAGCGAGTCCAGGCCGTTCGGCTTGGTGCCGTCGCCGGCCACGTAATCGAGCCGCTTGGCGAACTTGTCCCACTCGGCGTTGTTCCAGGTCTCCTTCGCCGCCTCCATGATCTCCTTGACCTTCGGGGCGACCAGTTCGCGGAACGATTCGGCCGTGTGGGCCGAGCGGGCCGTGCCCACGATTTTGGCGTCGGCCGGCAGGCGGCCGCGGCGATCCAGGTTGAACAGCGCGGGGATCAGTTTGCGAAACGTCAGATCGCCCGTCGCACCGAAGATGACGATCGTCAGTGGGGTGGCCATGAGTGTCCGCGGGGTGAAGGGTAAAGACGACCGCTGCCGACGCGAGCGGGTTCCGTGGCATCGTATCGAGCCGCCCGACAGGTGCAAGAAAGCACCCGCGGTCGAAGTGCGAATTCCGCGAATGGCTCCCGCGGAACCCGACTACTTCCGGCGACTCTTGTAGACTTCGCTCGCCCGCAACAAGACTTCCTGTTCCGTCGGCGTCAGGCTCGCCTTGCCGAGCCGGGCGACCTTGCTGAGCACTTGATCGAGTTGGGCTTCCAGATATTCGTGCGCCGTCGCTGGCGAGGTGACGGCCGGCGTCAGAACCGGCTCCGCCGGCGGGGGCGATTCCTGGGGTCTATCCTGGAACAGTGGCCGGCTCTTGACCGGCGACCGCGTCGCGGTTTTCCGCAGTCCCGGCAGGTCGGGAATCCAGTTCGAGACTCGCCATTGATTCTGATAGTACGCGAAGGCGAACGCCGCCCCGGTCAGGGCCGAGACGGCACCAAACGCTTCACGGGGATTGAGCACAAAGAGGGCAAGATTCACGAGTACAAGGACCGCCGCCAGAGGCGCGGCCCGGACGGACGTGAAGAAGAGCGGCACCTGCGAATTCGGGGCGTGCAGCGCGAACAACACCATGACCGCCACAACCGGGCCGGTACAGCCATAACCCGGATCGGGAGGCACGAAGTGGAACGGGCGAAAGTAGCTGACGGCGAACAGTGCAAGCTGCGTGACGAGGCCGGTGAGCACGTAGTACCAGAACATCTCTTTCGGGCCGTAGGTGCCCTCGACGTTCCGGCCGCAGTAGGCCAGGATGACCAAACTGGCGATGAACAGCCACAAGTTCTGCGCGGGATGGTGCAAAAACAGAGACGTGACCAGTCGCCAAACTTCGCCACCGAGAATCTTCTCGACCGAAAACCCGCCCCAAAAAAGGAACGGGTCGAAGTACGGCCCGAACCGTCGTGTGTTGATGGTGGCGAGTTGGAAGAAGAACGCGCCGACCATCACCGCGATCAGGCTAAGGGTCACGGGGCCGAGCTGCCACACCTCGCGGCGGGCGTGCTCTTCGCGGTAATACTCGCGGTCGTAAAGTCCCATCGTCGATCCGCGTGGCTGGGGGTTTGCCTTTAGCAGAGTGTAGCAAACTTCCCCGACCCCGAAAACGAAATCTTATCCCACGGGAAATCAAGTTGGCCACAGATGAACACAGCTCAAATCCAAAACCGATTCACCGCGGAGGGCACGAGAGGGCACAGGAGGAAAAACTGAGGAGAGTTCAAAACATGGTCTTCAAACTCTCTTTGCTTTTCTCATGTGCTCTCTCGTGTCCTCTGCGATGAACCGGTTTTTACCCGTGTTCATCGGTGGCCATTTCTCTTTACTCCTTCGGTTGCGTGAGCTTGTCGAGGAAGCCGCCGAGGGCGTTCTTGCCGGCGTCTTTCATGACTTCTTCGGTGATGTTCTTCACCGCCACCTGGAACGCCTTCGGGTCGAGTTGCGGCTTGTTGATCGTCCCGCGGATCGGCACCTTGATCCGCTTGCCCGCGAGGGCGTCGCGAATCTTCGGGTTATTCTTTAGCAGCCCACCGACCGCGTTTTCCGGCAGCGGCATGTCGGCGATCATGTTGAGGTCGCCGTTCACCGACACCGCCCCCGACGTGATGAGTGTGAAGTTCTTCGTCGCCAGTGTCAGATTCTCGTGATGCACCCAGCCGTTCTCGAACCGGATCGGCACTTCCTGCGGTTTGTTATCGCGGTTCAGGGAGAAGGTCGTGTTCTTCGCGCCCAGCAATGTCGCGATTTCGGCGATGACCGGCCCCGGCCCGATCTGCACTTCGTGCAGCGTCAGCTTCCCCTTCATGGTGCCAGATTCCGGGTTGGCGAAGGGGATGCGGCTTTCTTCCAGATCGAACGAGATCGTGCCCTCGGTTTGCGTGGAGCGAGCGAACGCCGGCAGGACGTACCCGAGCGCGTCGGCACACGCCGCTGGCGTCAGCTTTGCCTTGTCGATGATCTTCCCCTTCGCCAGCGTCAGCTCGTTGCCAGTCGGGGCGAAGCGCACGGTCGGTTCGAGTCGCACTTTCCCGGTCTCGCCGAAGTTCGCCTCTAGCGGGTCGATGGACATCACGCCATTGTCGAGCTTGGCCGAGAGTTGCGACTGACCCACGTCGAAGCCGTAAGCCTTGAGCGACTGCCACGCCAGCGAGGCGTTGCCGTTCAAGTCGCCGAACGGCGACGCCGGCTTCGCGACCACGCTCACCCCCGCGGTGCCGGCGGAGAGCTTGCCCGAGGCGCGGAAGTCGCGCGTGTCCTTGCCGTT